>CAJFNF010000013.1:44739-48099 GCA_904394215.1 uncultured Faecalibacterium sp. | reverse complement strand
GATGGAGAAAATTCAAAATCGCCCCGAATTCAAGAACCTGGCCCATGAAGAAGTTCAGATCCCGGAGTACAACCCTGAGGAGCTGAAGAAAACGTCTGTGGGAGCGGGCGTTTTGCTGGGTGGACTGGGCGGTGCGGCGCTGGGCACTGCCGGCGGCTTTGCCGCAGCAGGTGCAACAACGGCTGCAGTGATGGCCCTGGGTACAGCATCCACAGGAACAGCAATTGCTTCCCTCAGCGGCGCGGCGGCTGTCAATGCCACCTTGGCCGCTTTGGGCGGCGGAGCTTTGGCGGCCGGAGGCGGTGGTATGGCGCTGGGTTCTGCAGTGCTGGGAGCTGCCACTCTGGGCGTAGGAATCCTGGTTGGTGGCATCATTTTTAACCTGGTGGGCAAGTCCATCTCTGATAAAGCAGATGAAGCCTGGAATCAGATGAAAGAGGCAGAAGATGAGATCAACCAGATTTGCCAGTATCTGAATGATTTGTATGTCTCCGCAGGCTGGTATAAGGATTCGCTTTTATTGGTGCAAAAGCAGTACGAGCAACACTTGCAGGCGATGAAATCCATTATTTTGGAGGAAGGCCGCACCGACTGGAATGCCTATACATCTACGGATAAGATTACCATAGAAAATACGGTTTTGCTGGTAGGGCTGCTGTACAAAATGTGTAAAGTTCAGGTTGTGCTTCAGTCTCAGGAGCGGGAAGGAATGAATCAGGTCAATCATAAAGAACTGAATCAGAATGTCGCAGATGCAAAGTCCATTCTTCAAAAAATTGCGTGAGTTTTATGGGAATCCGGGTCAAAATGTAAGAGCCTAAAAATCGTATGAGTTGGTTTAAATTACATGAAATATAAAAAAATCGTGGACGCCACCTTCCTCTCCCGCCCCAACCGCTTCATTGCCAAGGTCCTGTTGGACGGCAAAGAAGAAAGGGGCGGATGTCCGGCTGGAAGTGTCGGATAACCCTGCCCGCAAGACGAAATATGATCTGGTAGCCGTCCGGAAAGAGGGCCTGGGCTGGGTCAACATCGACAGCCAGGCTCCCAACAAAGTGGTGAAGGAGTGGCTGGAAACCCAGGGCTTTGATGTGATTCACCCCGAGTTCTCCTATGGGAAGTCCCGGATCGACTTCGCTATGGAAAAGGCGGGCCAGCTCTACCTGCTGGAGGTGAAGGGCTGCACCCTGGAAGTGAACGGGATCGGCTACTTTCCGGACGCGCCTACAGAACGAGGCGTCAAGCACCTGCAGGAACTGACCCAGGCCCAGCAGGCCGGGGTCCGCTGTGGGGTAGCCTTTGTGATCCAGATGGAAGGGATTACCGAGGTTCGGCCCAATGTGGACACTCACCCGGCTTTCGGCGAGGCTCTGGCCCAGGCAAAGGCGGCTGGGGTGAAAGTTTTCTTTTTGCTCTGCCGGGTAGGCAGAGATTCTCTGGACATTGTGGATCAGAGAGAAGGATAAGACAAAATGCTGCCCGGTAAGGCAGCATATGGAATACCGGCAGATAGAAGCAGTTTGGATGAGACTGCGACTGTCTGCCGGCATTTTTTGTGCCTGAAAAATGAAAGACTTGGAAGGCATGACAACCCGTCATAGTAAACTGTGACAGATAGTCACTCCCGTCAAAGAGGGACCTAAGTTATCATTGTAATGGGCACTTTCACAGAGAGGTGTACTAAGAGTACACCAAATGGTGTACTCCCGGTCACTCCCAAAGAGGAAAACCTTCTGGTATGCTTTTACCAGAGACCAGCGCAGCACCTTGAAAACCGAATAGTTCAGCCTCCTGGTACTTCCAGACAATGATACATCCGTAACTCGAAGAAGGCGGGGCGGCCGAAAGGCCGATGGAGCGGTGCAAATCCGCCGCCAGAAGGTTCCCAACCCTCCCCGGGGCGTCGAGGACAAATGGGGGAGGAACCCGCAAAACCAATTTCAAACCACTGGCTGGAATGGAAAGCTCCAGGGCAGTGGGCTTTAAAGTCCGACTGAAATGGAATTCACATCCGATAAAAGAGAGGAGGCGAAAGCAGATGCTGCAGAATTTGAGCGTTGACCCGGAGTTTCAGAGCAAGATCCCGCCGCTTACAGCAGAGGAGCGCAGCCAGCTGGAGGCCAACATTTTGGAAGAAGGGCGGCTCCTGAATCCGCTGATCGTCTGGAAGGGCATCATCGTGGATGGGCACAACCGGTTTGAGATCCTGAAGGAGCATCCCGAGATTGAGTACACCATTTTGGAAAAGGAATTTGCCGGCCGGGAGGAGGCCATCGTCTGGATCTGCAAAAACCAGCTGGGCCGGCGAAACCTGACGCCGGAGCAGCGGCGCTACCTGGTGGGCAAGCAATATGAGGCGGAAAAGCTAGCCCACGGCGGCAGCCGGAAAATGGAAGGAGATCAGCCAAGTTGTCACGGTGACAACTTGGTCAGTCAGCCGAAAACCTGTGAGCGGATCGCTCAGGAAAATGGTGTCAACTGGCGGTCGGTGATCCGTTCGGAAAAGTTTGCACAGAATGTGGACGCCGCCGAGGCTGCTGTCCCCGGCACCCGGGAGAAGATCCTCTCAGGGAAGGTCAAACCTACCGCGGCCGAGCTGGCGTCGGTGTCCAGAGCAGCACCTGAAGAACGCCCCGGCCTTGTGGCGGAGATTTGCAGACCGCGGCAGGAGAAACAGGCGGCCCGGGAGAAGCAGTCAGCCCAAGAAAAGATGGAAGCCCAAGAAGCGAAACCTACCCTGCCTGAGCTTCCAAAGCCGAACAACGGGCGGCGAAGCCAGAGCAGAAACATTCTGGCATCCATACAGGAAATAGCAGACCGAATGCTCCAGTCCACCGGAGAGATTGAGGAAGAGGACATTTTCGCCGAGATGGAGGATGCCCTGGACACCCTGATCTTCCGCTGGAACACCTGTTTGCAGAATAACCCGGCGCTCTGTCTCTCGGGGCTGGAGGGCATCCGGCGGATCGGGGAACAGGGTATAGATTTTATTAAAAATTTTGAACAATCCATCCGAAAGGCCAATGCCGGATGATATGAAACATTCCAATTGACATCCTCAACGAAACCAAGCGTATGTGATAAGATGGAGGTGCCAGAATCAAGAACAACAAGATTGATGAACGCTATGCAGCGGTTGCCCTGATCGAAATCCTGATGAAGAAAGGTCTGGTCAACCCGGAGACCTACGCCAACGTGGTTCGCAACACAAGCAAAGCCCCTGCCAAGGGGCACAGCATTTAAGAAACAAGGAGGGCGGCATATGATGCGGGACGATTACAACTATCGCTTTAAGCTGACGGACTACACCCAGCTGGACCGGAACCGGAAGCGGAAGGTGGCTGTCTATGGCCGGGTATC
>CAJFNF010000013.1:0-44731 GCA_904394215.1 uncultured Faecalibacterium sp. | reverse complement strand
AAGGCCCTCCTTTCTGCGGATGATTGACGACGCCCGGCAGGGCAAATTTGATCTGATTGTAACCCGTGAGGTCTGCCGGTTCGCCCGGAACGTGGTGGATACCCTGGTCATCACCCGGGAGCTGAAAGGGGTCGGGGTGGAGGTCTACTTCATCGAGGACAACATCTGGACCATGGACGGGGACGGCGAGCTTCGCCTCTCCCTGATGGCCACCCTGGCCCAGGAGGAGAGCCGCAAGACCTCTGAGCGGGTGCGGGCGGGCCAGAAGGTGAGCCGGGAGAAGGGGGTGCTGTACGGCAACGGCAATATCCTGGGCTATGACCGGGTGGGGGATACCTATCAAATCAACGAGGAGCAGGCCGAGACCGTCCGGATGATCTTTGATCTGTACTTACAGGGCAAGGGTTCCCAGCAGATTGCCAACGAGCTGAACGCCCGGCACCGGAAAAGCGCCATGGGACTGGTGAAGTGGTGTGCATCCAGCGTGGTGCGGGTGCTGAAAAATGCCACCTACACCGGTACCAAGTGCTACAACAAATCCCGGAACAACAACTATCTGGACCAGCACCGGGTGCTGAACCTGGACGCCTCCACCTATTTGTATCAGGAAGGGGACTTCCCGGCCATTGTCTCCAAAGAAATCTGGAACAAGGCCCAGAGCATCCGAATCAACCGGCGAAAAGCGGTGGCCCTGCGGGACGGCAAGGTAACCATCAGCAACCGGAGTTCGGAGGACATCTGGGTCAACAAGCTGCGGTGCAGCTGCGGCTACGCCTGCCGCCGGGACAAGTGGCACGTCCGGAAGGACGGCAGTATCTCCTACGGGTACCAGTGCTACAACCGGATCAACAACGGCTCCAAGCAGAAGCGGGAGGAAATGGGCCTGGACTCTGAGGGCTACTGCGGGATTCGGATGTACGGGGACTGGAAGCTGGAGATGATGGCCGGGACCCTCTTTGAGCAGCTGCTGGGGGACAAGCACCAGATCATCCAGACCGCCCTGGAACTGCTGAAAAAATACTACAGGGAGAGCAGCCGGAAGGACCAGCAGGGGAACAGTGAGCGGAAGATCCAGCTGGAGCGGATTGACACCCGGCTGCGGAACCTGACCGTCATGCGGGCGGACGGAGAGATCGGAAAGGAGGAATACCAGCAGCTGCGGGAACAGCTGGAAGCCGAGAAAAGCCGCCTGGAGGCAGAACAGAAAAAGGCAGAGTCGGTGGAGTGCCGGGAGGCCATGGACCTGGACCGGATTCAGCAGGCGCTGGAAGAACTGGTCCACCTGAAGGGGAAGGGGGTCAGCCGGGAACTGATCGACCAGATTCCTCCATTTGGGCCCCGGAACCGATGCCCAGGTGGGCCTTCTGGTGGAGGGCAAAAAGGGAAACTGTGTGCCCTCGGTGAACGGTATCAGGGAGTTTTTAAACCCTGGTGAAGTGAAAACGGACGTGGGTGCGAGCCAAATTTTAGGCTCCCTGCCGACAGAGCAGCTGCACAGGCTGCCATCAAGAATTCCCGCAAGTAATTCTATGCGGCGGGTTCCGGCGTCAAGCGGCATAATACCTGAAACAAGGCGCCCCTCCTGTCCTTCACAGACAGGAGGGGCGCCTTGTTGGTGATTTGGGTGAAAAGGAAAGGCCTCCTGCGGCAGGATAGAAACTGCCGCAGGAGACCTTTTTCACTGCTGGAACAAGCGGTTTCCAGCGCGTGTTAGTTTGTTTTGGCCAGGCAGGACTGGAACCAGGGCGCCAGCAGGCGGCCAAACAGCTGGCACAGCCGCCCGGTCAGGAGGGCAGCGGCTACAGTACCGATGCCGATGCCCACCGTGTGGCCGGTGCGCACAAGCGCATAGGCAGCCGACAGTATGATGATGACAATGTCAAAGGTGTACTTTGCGCGGCCAAAATCCCACCCCATGACATCGCCGAAAGCCCGCACCATCCCGT
This sequence comes from uncultured Faecalibacterium sp., assembly GCA_904394215.1. GTDB lineage: Bacteria > Bacillota > Clostridia > Oscillospirales > Ruminococcaceae > Faecalibacterium. The sequence goes on along the minus strand of CAJFNF010000013.1, from coordinate 42,785 downwards.
CCGGGGCGGCAGGAACCAGATCGGTCTGGACCACCAGGGTGGTTCCAAGGGCAGTGAGGGGGATGGCACAGCAGAGCAGCAGCAGCCCGTCAGCCAGCCCTTTGGCCTGAAAGGTCAACACGTAGTCGTTGAAAAAGTCTACGATCCGGCCGATCAGGACGCTCATGGGAATCTGAAGGATGATCTTCCAGCCCAGAGAACGGCGCAGCAGGCACTGGGCGCCGGCAAAGATGAAATAGAGCAGCATGGTGGCAGTGCCCAGGCTGATCCCTTCCACCTGGCTGAAGGTGTAGGGGGCGGTGTTGATGGAAGCCACGCCCAGGCCGGTTTTGGTGTTCAGGACAATGCCGAAGCACAGGATGACCAGACCCGCGGCGAAGGTGGCCCCGCGGCGAAGGGCGGCGCTCACAGGTTGGCCCCGTTGCTGGCGATCAGATCCCGATACCAGTAGTAGCTGTCTTTGATGTACCGCTTTTTGCTGCCGTTGCCATAATCATCCTGGTCCACGTAAATGAAGCCGTACCGCTTGGTCATCTCGCTGGTGGAGGAGGAAATGATGTCGATGGGGCCCCACATGGTGTAGCCGATCACGTCCACGCCATCCTCGGTGACGGCCTTCATCATGGCCTGGATATGTGCCCGCAGGAAGTCCACACGATAGGGGTCATGAACGGTGCCGTCAGGCTCCAGGGTGTCCATGAATCCGGAGCTGTTTTCCAGGATAAACAGGGACTTGTTATACCGGTCGTACAGATGATTCAGGGTGTAGCGGAGGCCCACGGGATCGATCTGCCATCCCCAGGCATTGGCCGGCAGATAGGGGTTCTTATAGGCGCTGGCCACGTTGCCGTTGGTCAGCTCCAGCTGGGAGGTGTCCCCGGCGCTGACCATGCTGTTGTAGTAGCTCAGGCCCACAAAGTCGGCGGGGTTCTGGCGGATTTCCTCCAGCTCTGCCTCGCTGGTCTGGAGATGGATGCCCTTTTGGTCAAAGTAGGCCCGGGCATAGTAGGGCAGGGGCCGGCCGTTCAGGCTGTCCAGGAAATAGAGGTTCTTCATCCGGTCATCGAACTGGGCGGCCAGGCTGTCCTCCGGCTTGCAGGTGTAGGGATAGGTGGTGAAGTAAGCCACCATGCAGCCGATCTTGTTTTCAGGATCAATCTGGTGTGCCATTTTGGTGACCCGGGCCGCCGCCACAAACTGGTGGTACAGGGCCTGGAACAGCATCTCCTCATAGTTGGGCTGGCCCTGATCCACCACGCCCATGGTTTTGGGGCCGGCCTTCAGGCTCATATTGATCTCGTTGAAGGTGACCCAGTAGCGCACTTTCCCTTTGTACCGCTCCATCAGGACCCGGCAGTATTTCTCGTAGAGGTCGATCAGCCGCCGATCGCTCCAGCCGCCATACTTTTTGACCAGGTAGATGGGAAAATCAAAATGGCTGATGGTCATCAGAGGCTCCATCCCGTAGCTGCGGATGGTGTCGATCAGGTCATCGTAAAAGGCCAGGGCCTTTTCGTTGGGTTCAGGCTGATCCCCCTGGGGGAAGACCCGGGCCCAGGAAAAGGAGTACCGGAAGCACTTCAAACCCATCCCGGCCAGAAGGGCCAGGTCCTGTTTGTAAGTGTGGTAAAAGTCAATGCCCCGGCGCTTGGGGTATTTCACGGTGTCGGGGTCGGCCTCGGCTTCGGCGATGGTCTCCATGGTGATCTTCATCTGGCGGGTGACCTTGTGGTCCACCTTGCCGAATTTCATCACTTCGGGGATGGTCATGGTCTTGCCGTCCTCCAGCCAGGCTCCTTCAGCCTGGCAGCCGGCCAGCGCACCGCCCCAGAGAAAATGGGAGGGAAAGGTTTTGCTCATGGTTGATTACCTCGATTTCAATTACTCTTTTTCGTCGATGCCCACCACGCAGGTAAAGATGGCGGCCAGCACAAAGGAAGCCAGGACCATCACGGGCACCCAGACAAAGCCGGCTTCGCTGTTGAAGACAGGCAGGGACAGGATGCCGGGCAGGGCGATGGCGGTGGCATAGCCGTTCAGCAGGCCCAGGATACCGGAGGTGATGGCAGCAGCAGCGCAGGCGCAGAAGAAGGGCTTTTTGTACCGCAGGGTGATACCGTAGATGGCGGGCTCAGTGATGCCGAAGAATGCAGTGACACAGGCCGACAGAGCAGCGGTGCGCATGGTCTTGCTGCGGGTGCGGATGGCAACGCCGAGGGCGGCGCCGCTCTGGGCAATGTTGGCGCAGATGGCGCTGCAGAGCATGGCGGTCATGCCGGTTTCAGCCACCTGCTGGACCTGGATGGGCATGATGGAATAGTGCATGCCGAACATAACCAGGATGGGCCGGAAGAAGCCCAGCAGAGCGCCGGCGATCAGGCCGCTGACCGAGAACAGCCATGCGATGGCGTTGGCCAGGTAGGAGCCGATGTAAGCGCCGATGGGGCCCAGCAGGGCCAGTTCCAGGGGGATCATGATGAACAGGGTCACCATGGGCACCAGAACCACCCGCAGCATCTCGGGGATGATCCGGTTGACGATGTCATAGACGTACTTCAGCACGAAAACCGACAGGATGATGGGGATGACGGTGCTGGTGTAAGTAACGGTCCGCAGGGGGATGCCCAAAAAGTCAAGGCTGACATCGGCGAAGTTGACGGTAAAGTAGATGTAGCCGCCGGCCAGCAGCATGGCCAGAGCGCGGTTGGTCTTGAACTTCTCGGCGGCGGTGACGGCCAGCATAAAGGGCAGGAAGTAGAAGATCAGCTGGCCCATCATGTTCAGAACCGTATAGGTGCCGCTGGACGAATCCAGGCCCAGGGCGGAAGCGATGTTGAGCACGCACTGGATCATGCCGCAGCCCACCAGGGCGGGCAGGATGGGGGTGAACATGCTGGCAATGGTCTCAGCCAGGGCGTTGATGGGGTTCTGCTTTTTCTTGGGGGAGCCGTCGTCTTCCACTTCGCCCCCGGCGGCAATCTTGTAGGAAGAGGTGATTTCCTTGTAGAAGGCTTCCACCTTGGCGCCGATGACCACCTGGGTCTGGCCGCCCTTGTTTTGGGCGGTGAGGACGCCCTCAACGCTGCCCAGATGATCCATATCCACTTTGGCTTCATCCTTCACCACAAAGCGAAGGCGGGTGGCGCAGTGGGTCAGACTCTGAATGTTATCGACGCCGCCGACATACTGCACAATCTGCGACGCGCTGTTTTTGATGTCCATGGTTTCTCCTTTCTGCTCGAGGGGGGACCGGTCATTCCTGATCCGGCTTTTTCTCCCGGGTCTCGAGGATCACGTTCATGATGTGGTAGATCAGATATCCCTGTTCTGCATCCGATACTTTGCGGTGATAGTCGCGCTCAATCATCCGGGCAATGTCCTTGACGCAGAGGAAGGCGTCAGGGAATTCCAGCCGGCCCATGTTGTACATCAGAAGATTGGTTTCCTGCTCACTGGCGGGGTCCAGGATCCGGCGTGCAAAAAACTGCAGGTGGCGGATGAAACGCTCATACCGCAGGGAGTTCTCGTTCAGATGCACCTTAAAAGTGGACTCGATGACGGTGAGGATCTTCTGGATGATGTGGGTGATCTCCAGCAGGTCGTCGAAGCGCCCGTCGGTGGAGGCGGTAACAATATGCAGGGTGATAAAGCCGATTTCGTCAGGGGAAACAGTGATGCCGGTGCGCTGCGCGATGATTTGCGCAGCCTGCCGGGCCAGCTGGTATTGTTTGTGATACAGCTGCCGGATGTCCGACAGCAGAGGGTTGGCCAGCACGACACCGGTCTGCTCCCGCTCCAGGGAAGTGGAAATATGGTCGGTGAGGGTCAACAGCAGGCTTTCCTTGACGGGGTAGCCCTGGGAACGGATCATCGAGAGGATCTCTTCTGAAATGGAGAGATAGACATCTGCCTGGCTGATGCTGCTGAGAATGGTGCCCAGACGGCTGCTCAGGCCCGGGTCGCTGAGCCGGTACCGCTTTTCCACCAGAGCTTCGTCCAGGATGTCCCCGGCTTTTTTGCCGAAGACCACGCCCCGCCCGGTGACGATCATATCCTGCCCCTTGTCGTCGGTGACAGAAGCACAGCTGTTGTTGTAAATGCGTGTGATTACCATGGTATCCACCTCCTTTGCGCTGAAATCAGATGCAGGATTCTGTTTCTCATGCGGCCCCCTTCCTTTTGCGGGAGACCTGGCTTTAAACAGAAAAAAAGCAGGCTCCCCACCCAGCAAAACCAATAGACCAGCTTTTAAAAAAGCTGGTATCCTGTTCTGCAAGACCGTGGTTAAGCCTACTTTCGTAGTTGCCTTCCTTGTTTCTTGTGATACAAGAATAGTGAAAAATTTACATCTTGTCAATACGGATTTGTTGCAAAAAACACTTTTTGGAGTTGTGCATAAAAAAATCTGTCGATTTTGTGCACAACTCGAATGGGGCCGCCGATGGGGCGCAGGGCAAGGGAAAATGGGAGGATGTCTTGAAGTTGAATCCAAACACTCGGCCGGCACGCAGCTGTATCGGCTGGGGTTTGTTTGGTGCGCTGCGGCGCCCATCCATCCAAGAGTCCCTGGTGCAGGATGCGGCACAAGCGCCTTACTGCGCCGGGGCGGAGGCGGCAAGGGGTGCCCCCTGGCGCAGCCGGGCCAGGCTTTCCTGCCCTTTGGGGGTGAGCCAGGGTTCCAGGGCGGCCCACTGCAGGTGCATGGCCGACTCGATGGCCTCCCGGGGCGGCTGGGGAAACAGCATCAGCTGCTGCTGCCAGCCCAGATGGCTGTACATCAGGAGATCGGTCAGATCCTCCAGAGAAAAAGCCGGGCTGGAACCGGCGCTGAGGAACCCGCCGTCCACCTGGGCCCGGAGCATCTCCAGAAGGTTTTGCCGGAGCCGCCCGATCCGGGCCCGGTGGCCGTCGGTCAGCTCGGGGATGCTCAGGAACACCAGGGGGTCGCTGAACAGCCGGGTGTGGTCGAACAGGGACAGCAGCATCCGCCGCAGGTACTGGTCCAGGGCGTCCAGGCCCGGCTGAATGGGAAGGGTGATCTGCTGCATCTGGGCTTCCAGCAGGGCGTTGGCCAGATCGGCCTTGCGGGGAAAATAATAGTTCAGGTTTCCGACACTGATCCCCAGCTCGGCGGCAATGGCGCGCATGGAAACATTGTGATAGCCTTTTTCGCTGAAGAGTCTGTCGGCGGCAGCTAAAATCTGTGTCCGGGTGGATGGAACCATGGGGAAGCCTCCTTCGATCCAGTGGAAGAGAGCAGGGCTTTTGCCGGCGCTGCAAAAGTCGTCTTATCCATCAGTATAGCACCATTTGCGCCGGGGCGGAAGTTGCCCTTGCAATTTCAGGGGCAAGCTGTTATAATATTGACGAAGTTTAGGACAATGTCCTAAAAGGCGCATATCAAAGGAGATTGTGAATCATGAAAAAGTTGATTTCTCTCGCGCTGGCAGGCTGCATGGTCTGCAGCCTGGCTGCCTGCGGCAGCTCTTCCAGCGCTTCTGAGCCTGCCTCTTCGGCAGCTGCAGGGGAGACCCTCACCGGCAAGGGCCAGGGCTTCGGCGGCGTCATCACCGCCACTGTGACGGTGGACGGCGACACCATCACCGGCGTGACCTTCGACGGCCCCGACGAGACCCCCGATGTGGGCGGTGCAGCGCTGGAGACCATCGCCCAGCAGATGGTGGATGCAGGCAGCGCTGAGGTGGACGGCGTTTCGGGCGCCACCTATACCACCGAGGGCTGCATTGCAGCCGTTCAGAACGCCATGGACCCCGAGGGCCATCCCTTCGAGGAAGCTGACGCAGAGACCACCGAGTGGCCCACCGGCGACGAGTCTGTGGAGATCCCCTCTGACCGCAAGATTGTCAGCGCCAGCACCTACGGCATGTACACCAAGTCCCCTGATTCCGACCAGGACGCTGTCATCGGTGCCACCCTGTACTGGGACCTGGACAATGACGAGTGCTACGCCATCCGTTTCACCGAGCCTGTGACCCCCTTCATGGACACCGGCGCCACCAGCGGCTGGGCCTGCGTCCAGGACGCCGACGTCCTGGCAGCCCTGGGCGACAATGTGGTGCACCTGTCCATCCCCGCCACCGAGTACGGCGACGCAGTGGAGGCTGATTACGCCAAGTACATCCAGATCGGTGATGTGGTGTGGACCGGCGAGGCCGGCAGCACCCCCGGCAGCGATGTGGCTGTGGTGTACACTGCCGACATCGACGGCCAGAATGTGACCCTGTTCGACTACTGCTCCACCGAAGAGGGCGGCAAGTGGTACGTGGAGGCCACGGCCGATCAGCCCGCCTACCTGCTGACCACCCCCGAGGTGGCCACCTCTGAGGACGCCGCCAATGTGGCCCAGGTCTGCGAGGTCAAGACCAAGGAGAACAGCGGCCATGGCGTGGACTTCTGGTCCAGCCCCATCACCTTCCCCGGCAACATCCAGCTGCTGAAGGATTTCGCTGTGGAGACCAACTTCAGCTACGGCTACTACGCTGACGGCGGCCTGTCCCAGAACGAGGACGGCTATTGGCAGACCCCGGATGCCGTGTCCGGCGCCACCATTTCCGAGGGCTGCACCTATCTGGATATGCTGAAGACCCTGTACGACCGCATCCAGAACGGCGAGTACGTCGAGATGAACTAAAAACGGCCGCACCCGCGCAGCCGAACACAAAAAGAGGCAGGCTCCTGCAAAGGGGCCTGCCTCTTTTTGTCTGTGTGCACGTTGCCTGCAGCTGCCCGGCGTCACTGCCGGGGCGCGGAGCCCTTCTGTCGTGCCAGCTTTTTGTCCAGCCGCTTTTTCTCGAACCGGTAGGCTGTCTGTGCAAAGATGCCGGAAAGCGGTTCCCGGGCGACATTCTGGGTGTGCCGGATCATGAGGCCGTAATAGGGCTTTTGGGCAATGTACTTTTCCAGGATGTCGATGCTCCGGGCGATGCACTGGCAGCAGTCGCTGATGAGCCAGCTGACAAAGGGCCTGCTTTGCTGGTTCAGTTCCCGGTTGGTCTGTTCCACCTGGGCCCGGAAGGCCTCTTCGTCCTCCGGTTCCAGGAAATCCTGGCTGTCAAAATCGTCTTCATCCCAGTCCTCTGCCGGCTGGGCCTCCTGTTCCTCTTCCCGGCGGTCCAGTTCCTGCCGGTTGTCGACCAAACCTTTCTGCGAAATATCCAGGTCCTTTGTGAAGGCTGCCAGCAGAAACCCATCCGAGAGGATGGCCTCCACATAGCGGCTGCATGCCTTTTGGCTTTCGGTACTGGCCAGGTGGTGCCTGACCCAGTCCGGCATATTCTGCAGCACATCTGCAGGGTAGAGGGATTGCAAATAGCCTTCATCCGGGTGGTTCAGTGCATCATACAGCAGGGGGCTGCGCATCAGATGCCTTGAGAGGATGTCGTGGATCTGTTTGTATTCCGAGACGATGGATTCCAGCTCGTCGATTTCCCCGTCGCTGAGAAATTCTTTTTGATCCTGGAGGGTGGCCTTGAAAACAGGCATCAGGGAGGGCAATCGTTCCCAGGTAATCTGGATGATGTCCTGGGGCTGGTCGTATGGGCTGGAATCCTCGACCCCGCCGGCAGCTTCAAATTCCTCGCGGGCCTTCTTCTCGGCGCGCTGGCTGGGGGTCTGCTGCATCAGCACCTGCTTGTAGAGCTCGTGGTCCAGGACGGTGTTGTAGTAATCCCGCAGCTGGTGAAATGCCAGCTTGTTGTGCTTGTAATTGCTGGACAGCTCCACCACCAGCGAGACAATGGAGGACCCCACGGCGCCGGTGGTCAGGGCAAAGACCAGATCATAGAAACCGGATCCCCTGGGAATCACGGTCATGGCTGCGCCCAGAATCACAATGATGATCCAGGAAAAAACCGTGCAGGCAATCAGGGTGGTTTTGGGGTAAAAGGCAAAGCTCAGAAAAGACAAGGCCTGATGGATGCGGTCCCTGCATTGCATAAAAGTTCCTCCGTTTGGCTGGCTGGTGATGGTCCGGGCGAGGCTATTATAGCACACCAAAGGCCTCCCGGTGAAGGGAGGGCTGCCGCCGGCCGGGCAAAAAGACAAGGGGAAGCCCAGGACTGTTTTCCAGGGGCAGGGGCGGAGGAAATGCGAAATTTGTATTTTGATGTAGAATTTTGGGGACAGAATGGCTGTACATAACTTCCGAAATGAGACGTGCTGTGTTAATATTTCTTTAAGATTTTGAACAAAAAGGCTGCATTCCAACCCCGAAGAAAAGATTCTTTGGATGTTCCGGGCGGGAGAGATTATGAAAGGAAAGTTGTTTTTGCCGGCGGCAGGCAGAGAAAGGAAAACAGGCCCCGGCAGGCCGTGTCCCAGCGGCTCTGCGGGGAAATTTGGATGAGAAAGGACAGCCGGGCTATGGACCAGAGATGGCAGCAGGATGAGAACAACGTGGTGGATCTGGTGGAACTGTTTGATCTGCTGTGGGGGCATGCCTGGCAGCTGGCACTGGGCATGGTGCTGGGCGCCACCGTCGCCCTGGGGGCAACGTGGTTCCTGATCCCGCCCAGGTATGAGGCGGCTGCCAGCATCTATATTGTTTCAGCTTCCAACCATGCGGTGGTGGACCTGACCGACCTGCAGATTGGCGCACAGTTGACAGCAGACTACCAGGAACTGCTGCTCAGCCGCCCCCTGATGGAGGACGTCATCCAGCAGCTCGGCCTGAAGGAACTCCCCGGCGGGCAGGCCCTGCCGGTTGAAAAACTGAGAGAAATGATCCAGATCACCAATACCCCGGATACCCGGATTCTGAAGATCACCGTCACCAGCCTGGACCCCCGGCAGTCGGCGGACATCGCCAACCAGCTGGTGGAGCAGGCCTGCGTCTATCTGCCCCGGATTATGGGGACGGAAAAACCCAGGCTGGTGGAAGCAGCCATTCCGCCGGAATCCAAATCCAGCCCCAGCTATGCAAAGAACAGCGTGCTGGGCGGCCTGCTGGGCGCAGTCCTCTGGGCCGTGGTGCTGATCCTGGGGCATCTGATGAACGATACCTTTGTGACCCCCGAGGACGTAGAGCGGTATCTGGGCATCCAGCCGCTGGCCGCCATTCCGGAGGGGAACCTGGAGATGCGGCGCAGGAAAAGCAAACATCACACAGGGCGGAAAGGAAGGCGGTCCCCATGAAAGAGCTGGACATCAAAAGGATGCCCCCGCTTCCGTTTGAGATGGCCGAGGCGCTCAACCATCTGCGGATCAATCTGAGTTTCTGCGGGGATCAGGTCAAAACCATCATGGTGACCAGCAGCGTCCCCGGCGAGGGCAAGAGTTTTGTTGCCATGCAGCTGTGGAAAATGATGGCGGAAGTGGGCATCCCGGTCCTGCTGGTGGACTGCGACTTCCGCAACTCCCGGCTGTGGCACAGATACGGTATCAGCGCCGCCTCTGGGGAGGATCTGGTGGGGGCCGCCCATTATTTGGCGGGGCGGGCAGACTTGCGGGATGTGGTGTACCAAACCAATGTCTCCAATGGCTACATGATCCCGGCGGCTTCGACCATTGCCAACCCCTCCATCCTGTTGGAGAACCCCCGTTTTGCCAGGATGATGGCATGCTGCAAACAGCAGTTTGGGTATGTGCTGGTGGACACGCCCCCGCTGGGGCGCGTGTCGGACGCTCTGAACATCGCCCGCCGCTGCGACGGCAGCATCCTGGTGATCCGCAGCGGGGAAACGCCCCGGAAGGTGGTGCGGCGTTCGGTCCAGATGCTGAGCCGTGCGGACAGCCTGCTGCTGGGGGTGGTGCTGAACCGGATGGAGCTGAAGGGCCGCTATGGCCGCCGCTATGCTTACTCCCACTACGGCTACAAAAAGGATGCCGGCGGCAGCGACGGCCGCAGCCATTCCCACTTGAAGAGGCGGGGCGCAGGCCCGGGAAAGACCGGCGGCTGAATAAGCTGGATTTTGGGATGGAGAGAAGATTGTGATGCAGGGCAATGAAATTCAGCACGTCTTTCTGGTGGGGGCAAAATCCCTGGGGGCATACGGCGGCTACGAGACCTTTGTCAATAAGCTGACGGAATACCATCAGGATCACCCAAAGATTCGATACCATGTGGCCTGCAAGGCCAATGGTGAGGGCAGCATGGACCCGGCTCAAACCAGGGGGGCACAGATCATCAGCGACCGGCTGTTTCTCTACCACAACGCGCGCTGCTTCCGGGTGAAAATCCCCGAAAAAATCGGCCCGGCCCAGGCCATTTATTACGATGTAATGGCCCTCTCCCAGAGCTGCAGGCAGATCCGGAAGGAAAAGCTCCGGCATCCCGTCGTCTACATCATGGCCTGCCGGATCGGCCCCTTTATGAGGCATTACTGCCTTAAAATCCACCGGCTGGGAGGCCGGGTGTACCTGAATCCGGATGGGCACGAGTTCCTGCGGGCCAAGTGGTCCTGGCCGGTCCGGAAGTACTGGAAGCTGTCCGAACGGCTGATGGTCCGATGGTCGGACCTGGATCACCGATACCATGTACCGGAACGAAAGCATCCTGATGGATGAAATTCGTGCGGCCAGCCGGGTGATGGAGCTGGCGGAGACTTTGTACCGGGTGTCTCCGGTGCGTTCCGGGGTGATGGACACGGCGGACCGCAGGGACTGCATGGGCCTCCCGGGAGAAAGCGGGAACTGATTGGGATGATCGCCGCAGAGAAAGGATGGGATCCGGCGATGATGGCATATAACAGGCCCCGGGTTGCGGCGGTGATCCTGAATTACAATACCGGCGACGACTGCAGAAAGTGCCTGCACTACCTGCACAGCCAGGAGGATGCGGATGTGTGGATTGTGGTGGTGGACAACGGCTCCACCCTGCCGGGCGAGGCGGAGCGGCTGGAGGCGCTCTGTCAGGAGTACGGCGCTGCCCTGATCCTGAACCGGGAAAACGGCGGCTTTTCCGCCGGCAACAATCTGGGCCTGCGGGCGGCTGCAGCCCATGGGGCAGACTGGATGCTGGTGCTGAACCCGGATGTGGAGCTGCGGGACCCCCATTACATCCGCTCTGTGATGGACCAGCTGGAAAACTGGCCGGAGGCGGCCGTCATTGGAACCAATGTTTTGCTCCCGGACGGACGGCGGCAGAACCCCATGCGGGAGCCCGGGTGCCTGGCGGAAGTCTTCTGGCCCGCCCAAAAGATCCGCCGGAAACTGGGACTGGGGTACGGCCATCTCGCCCCAGACCGGACCGGGTACTGCGAAAAAGTCGCCGGCTGCTGCTTCTTTGTCTCCAGGGAATGCCTGGAAGCCATCGGCTACCTGGACGAACATGTTTTTATGTACTGTGAGGAGCCCATCCTTGCAAAACAGGCCCGGAAAGCTGGTTTCCGGGAGCTGTACCTGAGGGAAATCACGGCGTACCATGCCCGCCGCTCCCGGACTGAAGGAAAGGCGCAGGCCATGCTGATGCTGCTCCGGAGCAGGATCTACTACATCCAGCGCTATAGCGGGTATCCGCCTGTGCTGAAACAAGGGGCGCTTTTATCCAAAAGGGCGGAGCTGCTTTTCTGGAAACACCGCAGCCGCTGCCCAAGGTGAGGGAATGCCCCAAACTTAAAAATTATGTAAAATACACTGTATTTTGCTTCGATTTCGACGCGAAAATGTGAATTACCTACAGAATGACGGGCCTCGAAACTTGAAAATGGCGCAAATACATGGTAAAATAAAATATACTTTCATCTTTTTCATTGCGGCAGATGCTTTGAAAGCGTCTGCGGGTTCCAGATACAGGCGGGTGAAACAGGAATGCACAAGACAGCAGGGCCCGGGGCCGGAGCGAAGGCTGCTGCTGCCAGCGTTTCCCTGAAAGCAGGAAGATTCCGCCTGGACCGGGAGGAACTGCTGCGGTCCAGACGGGGCTACCGGCGGGCGCAGCGGGTGCGGGATGTGGTCCTGTCCCTGCTGGGGCTGACGGTGCTGGCTGCCCCGATGCTGATCTTGGCTGTGGTGATCTGGGTGGACAGCCCGGGCGCCAGCCCAATTTTTGTGCAGAACCGGGTGGGCCTGAATGGGACCATGTTCAGGATGTACAAATTCCGCTCCATGATCCCCCGCGCGGAAGAAGGGCTGGGGGCGCTTCTGGGGCAGAATGAAATGGCAGGCCCGGTCTTTAAGATGAAAGGAGATCCCCGCATCACCAGGGTGGGGCGGCTGCTCCGCAGGACCGGCCTGGACGAATTGCCCCAGCTCGTCAATGTCCTGAAAGGGGATATGAGCCTGGTGGGGCCCCGCCCGGCCCTGCCGCGGGAGGCGGCCGCCTACAGCGCCTACCAGCAACAGCGCTTCTATGTGCTGCCGGGACTCACCTGCTACTGGCAGGTCCAGCCCTGCCGCAACCAAATGGCCTTTGATGAATGGGGCGATCTGGATCTTCAGCACATACAGGACCGGAGCTTCTGGCTGGATTGGAAATTGATGATTCAAACCATTCCGGCGGTCCTGGGGATGTACGGCGAATGACGCGACAATCGGAATGGCTCAACTGCAAACAACAGAAGGGAATATCCTATGAAAACGACACTGCTCATTATGGCTGCCGGCATCGGCTCCCGCTTTGGGGGCGGCATCAAGCAGCTGGAACCGGTGGACTCCGCCGGCCATATCATCATGGATTACTCTGTTCATGACGCCATCGAGGCCGGGTTCAGCCACGTGGTCTTTGTAATCCGCCGGGACATCGAAACGGAATTCCGGGAGGTCATCGGCGACCGGATTGCCGCCGTCTGCGCCGCCCATGGGGTGACGGTGGACTACGCCTTCCAGGACCTGCACGACATCCCGGGGCCCTTCCCCGAGGGGCGGACCAAGCCCTGGGGCACCGGCCAGGCGGTGCTGGCCGCCAAACAGGTGGTGGACACGCCGTTCATTGTGATCAATGCCGATGACTACTACGGCAAGGAGGGCTTCCGGGCCGTTCATCAATACCTGGAAGCGGGCGGCAGGGCCTGCATGGCCGGCTTTGTGCTGAAGAACACCCTGTCGGACAACGGCGGCGTCACCCGCGGCATCTGCGCCATGGACGCAGACGGCAACCTGACCCGGGTGGCAGAGACCAAAAACATCGTCAAGACCGCCGGCGGCGCCCAGGCCGACGGCGTCCGGCTGGATGTGGATTCCCTGGTATCCATGAATATGTGGGGCCTGACCCCCGACTTCCTGGACACCCTGGAAGAGGGCTTTGCGGAATTTTTCCGGAAGGAAGTCCCCGCAGACCCCCTCAAGGCGGAATACTTGATCCCCACCTTCATCGGCCAGCTGCTGGCCCAGGGCCGGATGGCGGTGAAGGTCCTGCGGACCAACGACACCTGGTACGGCATGACCTATAAGGAGGACGTGCCGGCGGTCAAGGAGAATTTCCGGAAGATGCTGGAAGCAGGCCTGTACCGGGCAGACCTGTTCTCGGATTTGTAAAGGCGGCCTCTGGGAGGTTTTGGCCCGGATGGTTTGACTGCAGCGGAGGAAGCGAAGGCTTCCTCCGCTTTTTTGCTGGGGATAAGGCAGCCGGATGGGGGGCAAGATACAGCCAGGACAGCAGGAAAGAAGGTGCAGGGATGATTGATTTGCATACACATATCCTTCCGGGGATGGACGACGGCAGCCCTGACGAGGCCTGCTCGGTGGAAATGCTGCGGCGCCAGAAAGCCCAGGGGGTACAGGCGGTCTGCGGCACCTCCCACTATTACCGCCGGCAGAATTCCATCGACGCTTTTTGCGAGCGGCGGGCCGCCGCCGTGGAACGGCTGGCATCGGCCCTGCCCCGGGATGAGGCCCTGCCCCGGGTGATCCCGGCGGCAGAGACCGCCTATTTCTCGGGCATCGGGGACCATCCCGGCCTGGAACGGCTGTGCATCCAGGGCACCAGGACCCTGATGCTGGAAATGCCCTTCACCGAGTGGAGCGACCTGCAGGTGGAAGAGGTCACTGCCCTGGTGCTGGACCGGGGGTTCCGGGTTGTGCTGGTCCACCCCGAACGGTTCTGCGCCAGCAGGGGCAACCGCCGGAAAATCCAGCAGCTGGAACAGCTGCCGGTGGCTTTGCAGGTGAACGCCGGGGCCCTGCTGATGTGGCGGACCCGCCGCCTGGGGCTGGAGCTGCTGCGGGAAGCACCCATCCCTCTGCTGGCCAGCGACTGCCACAACCTCACCACCCGAATCCCCAATTTACAGGAGGGGCGGCGGGTGGTCCGTCAGAAACTGGGCAGCGGCTTCCTGGACCGTCTGGATGCCAACGCGCGGCGGCTGGCGGAGCCCGGGGCCCCCTGAAAAGGCCGGCCGGCCCCGCCGGTTGCATCCTGCCGCCGGTGTGCTATACTAAAAGCACACGAGACAAAAGCCTGCGGCCTTTCCGGCCGGCAGGGCGGCAGAAAGGATGAATTGGATGAGTACAGCAAACCATGCGCCGCTGGGCTTCGGCCTGATGCGCCTGCCCAAGGTGGGGGAAGAAATCGATGTAGCCCAGACCAGCCAGATGGTGGACGCCTTCCTGGCGGCGGGATTTACTTATTTTGATACGGCCTATGTCTACACCGGCAGCGAGGACGCCATCCGCAAAGCCCTGGTGGAGCGCCACCCCCGGGACAGCTACACCCTGGCCACCAAATTGAACGCCCGGGTGGCCGGGACCCCCGAAAAGGCCCGGCAGGAGCTGGAAGAGAGCCTGGAGCGCACCGGCGCCGGCTACTTTGACTACTACCTGCTCCACGCACTGCAGGACTCCAATGTGCATTACTACAACGACTGGAACCTGTGGGACTTTGTGAAGGAGCAGAAGGCCAAGGGCCTGATCCGGCACTATGGCTTTTCCTTCCACGGCACCCCGGCCCTGCTGGACAAGCTGCTGACCCAGCACCCGGATGTGGATTTCGTCCAGCTGCAGATCAACTACGCCGACTGGGACAACCCCGAGGTCACTTCGGGGGAGAATTACCGGGTTGCCCGGGCCCACGGCAAGCAGATTGTGATCATGGAGCCGGTGAAGGGCGGCGCCCTGGCCGACCCGCCCCAGGAAGTCAAGGATGTATTTGAACAGGTCCGGCCGGGCATGTCCTGCGCCTCCTGGGCGCTGCGGTTTGCCGCCAGCCTGGACGGCATCCTGGCGGTGCTGTCGGGCATGTCCAATCTGGCCCAGATGCAGGACAACCTGGCCACCTTCACCCAGTTCGGCCCGGTGACCGACGCCGAGCGGGACGCCGTGGCCCGGGCCCAGAAGATTCTGGCCCACTCGGCGGCCATCCCCTGCACCGGCTGCGGCTACTGCGTGGAGGGCTGCCCCCGGCAGATCTTCATCCCCAAGATTTTCGCTGCCGCCAACAAGCAGCTGGCCCGGAATGAACCGGAACAGGCCAAAGAGGCCTATGCCCGGGCCATTGAGGGACGGGGCAAAGCCTCCGACTGCATCCGCTGCGGCCAGTGCGAGGGGGCCTGCCCCCAGCACCTGCCGGTGATCGAATGGCTCCGCAAGTGCGCTGAAACCCTGGAATAACCCAAACCAAAACCAAACGCTCCCCCGATCTGCGCCGGCAGAACGGGGGAGCGTTTTGGTTCAGATGGGGCGGAGCTGGTCCAGGCTGGCCAGCCCTGCAGGGGTGAGCCAGGGCCGCAGGGCGGTCCACTGGAGCCCCATGGCCTGTTCCAGGGCCTGCCGGGGCGGCAGGGAAAAGAGGGCCATCTGCTGCTGCCAGCCCAGATGGCAGTACATCAAAAGGTCGGTGAGATCGTCCAGCGCCGAGGCAGGCTTGTCTTCCAGGTCCAGCAGGCCGGCGTCGGCCTGGGCCTGGAGCATGGCCCGCAGCATGGCCCGCAGCCGGGCCACCCGGTCCCGGTGGCCATGGGCCAGGGCGGGGATGGACAAAAACATGGCGGCATCGCTGAATAGCCGGGCGTTTTCCAACAGGGAGGACAGCATCCCCCGGAGGCACTGGTCCAGGGCATCCAGCCCCGGGCGGGGCGCCATCAGGACCCGCTGCAGTTCCTGCTCCAGCAGGGCGTCGGCCAGATCCGCTTTCCGGGGGAAGTGATAGGTCAGATTCCCCACGCTGATCCCCATGGCGTCCGAGATGGAGCGCATGGACACATGGTGATAGCCGTAGCGGGTGAACAGTTCCCGGGCGGTGGCGAGGATGTCGGCACGGGTGGATGCAGCCATGGAAATCTCTCCTTTCAGGCGGTTGGAATAACCCCATGGTACCAGACTGCGGGAAAAAAGAAAGGAGCTGCCCGCACAAAGCAGCCCCCGGCACACAAAAACGGCAGGCGCCGAAACGCCTGCCGTTTTTTACGTAAAAGGATGAGCTCACGCACTGCGCCCGGCCGTCTTCACAGTCAGCCGGCCTTCACGCGATGCGCCGTGATCCATTAGCCCTGGGAATCCAGAGCAGCCTGGGCAGCGTCGATGCAGCCCTGGCTGGTGAAGGTAGCGCCGGAAACGGTGTCGATGTCGGTGCCGTTGGCAGCAACGACTTCGTCAGCCAGGGTCTCCAGAGCAGCACCGCCCACATCGGGGGTCTCATCGGGGCCGTCGAAGGTGACGTCGGTGATGGTGTCGCCGCTCATGACAACGGTAGCAGTGATCTTGCCGCCGAAGCCGTCAGCCTCGCCGGTCAGGGTCACGCTGTCGCCGTTGTCAGCAGCAGCAGCTTCAGAGCTGGCAGCCTCGGAGCTGGCAGCCTCAGAGCTTGCAGCTTCAGAGGTGGCAGTAGAGGTGCTGGTAGCAGTAGAGGCAGCAGTGGTGCTGGAAGAACCGCCGCAGGCAGCCAGGCTCACAGCCAGGCAGCCGGCCATTGCGATGGAAATCAGTTTTTTCATAATAGAATGCTCCTTCTTTCTTGTTGAAACTAGCACAATGTACTAAACAACGCTATGTATTATAGCAAAGTCGTTCCCAAAATGCAAGTGCCAGATGCTGGTGTTTGTTACGCAAAATCGGCCTTTTTGATGGGGTCGGCGGGTCGGGGGGCGTGCTGCCAGTTTTTGACGTTTGGAACCTGCCTTTGGCGTGCTTTCCGCACAACGCACAAGAAAGCCGCGACAGCGCCGGAAAGATTTCGGCAGTTTGCCATGCAATCCAAAAATCACGTCCCCAAGAGGAAATATAGGGAAAATGTGGCTGGTGACTTCCTATTGAACCCCTGCTCTGCAGCATGATAGAATAGCCAGGCACCCGGCGCCGGAACGCCGCCGGAACCACAGTACACCGAAAGGAAAGGGGCCGCCAGCCCCGATACAACCATGAATGACCATCCAGACCGCCGGATCAGCCGGCGGGACTTTTTCCGGGCGGCGGGAACAGCTGCGGCAGCCCTGGCGGCCCTGGGCCTGGGGGGCTATGCCCTGCAGCGCTGGGATACAGCCGGCGCCGTCGATGGGGCTTCGGGCAGCGGCAGCGACCGCCGGCACCCGGTCTATCAGGAAACGTTCCAGGCAGAAGGCCGGACCTGGCGCCGGAAAACCAACCTGGAAAGCTATCTGTTCCTGGGCATCGATACCCTGGGCAGGGCGGAGGGCACCCAGAGCTATGTGGCCGGGGGCCAGGCCGACGCCCAGATCCTGCTGGTGGTGGATCACACCGCCCGTACCTGGCAGATGCTGCAGATCAACCGGGACAGCATGGTCCAGGTGCCGGTGCTGAGCATGATGGGCACCGTGCCCTACACCATCCGCCAGCAGATCGCCCTGGCCCACGCCTACGGCAACGGCCGGGAACAGAGCTGCGAAAACAATGTCCGGGCGGTGTCCATGCTGCTGGGGGACCAGCCCATCGACGGCTACCTGTCCATGACCATGGGGGGCGTGGGGGTGCTGGTGGATTTGTTGGGCGGGGTGACCCTGACCCTTGGCTCCGACCTGTCCGCCGTGGACCCCGCCCTGACCCAGGGGGCCACCGTCACCCTCAACGGGGAACAGGCCCTGGCCTACGTCCACAGCCGCCAAAATGTGGACGACCAGACCAATCTGGCCCGGATGGAGCGGCAGCGCCAGTTCCTGCGGGCCTTTGAGGAACAGGCCCGGCAGATGGACCCCTCCTTTGCCCTGGAGGCCTACGAGGCGGCAGAGGACTACATCATCACCAACATTCCCGGCGGCCGGGCGGTCAACCTGGCCGGCCAGCTGCAGCAGTACACCCAGCTGCCTGTCCTGACCATAGATGGCGAGAACAGGGTGGAGGACGGCTACTGGGCCTATGAGCTGGACCAGGACAGCCTGCAGCAGACGGTTCTGCAGCTGTTCTACCAGGAAATCTGAGATCAGGAGAATTTGCGCCCTATGGAACATCGCGAAGCCCTCAACGAAGCCCCGGCGGGCTGGGACGCCGGCCGGGAAAACGAAGTGGACCTGGTGGATCTGTTTTATCTGCTCTGGGGACACATCTGGGTGATCCTGGGCTGCCTGGCCGCCGGTGCGGCTGCAGCCCTGCTCATCACCCGGTTCTGCATCACCCCCCTCTATGAGGCCACCTCCAGCCTGTATGTGGTGTCGGCCTCCAACAACTCGGTGGTCAACCTCACCGACCTGCAGATCGGCTCCCAGCTGACGGCGGACTATCAGGAACTGATGCGCAGCCGTCCCCTGCTGGAAGACGTGATCCGCCGGCTGTCCCTGGAAGGGATGACGGTGGAACAGCTGGAAAAGAGCATCCGGATCACCAACACCTCCGACACCCGCATCTTGAAGGTCACCGCATCCAGCCCCGATCCCCAGCAGGCGGCAGCCATTGCCAACGAGCTGGTGTCCCTGGCCCGGGTGTACCTGCCCCAGATCATGGAGACCCAGGAGCCCAACCTGGTGGAAGAGGCGGTGGTCCCCACCCGGAAGGCCAGCCCCAGCTACCTGTACAACCTGGTGCTGGGAGGCATCCTGGGGGCCGCTTTGTGCTGCGGGGTGCTGGTGGGCCGCCGGCTGCTGAACGACACCCTGGTGACCCCCGAGGACATGGCCCGCTGCTTTGGGGTGGAGCCGCTGGCCACCATCCCCGAGACCGGCAGCGGCCCGGCCAAAGGCGGGCTGCTGCGGCGGAAGGAGGCCACATGAAAGAACTGATCATCCACAATATGCCCCAGCTGCCCTTTGCGGCGGCCGAGGCGCTGAACCAGCTGCGGATCAACCTGGGATTCTGCGGGGACCAGATCCGCACCATCATGATGACCAGCAGCGTGCCCAACGAGGGCAAGAGTTTCCTGACCATCCAGCTGTGGCGCCAGATGGCCCAGGTAGGCAGCGCCCCGGTGCTGCTGCTGGACTGCGATTTCCGCAACTCCGAGATGCGCCGCAAATACGGCATCCGCAGCGCCGGCGGGGACAAGCTGATGGGAGCCGCCCACTATCTGGCCGGCAAAGCAGGCATACAAGATGTAATCTACAAAACAAATATTCCGAATGGATATATGATTCCGGTGGCTTCCACCATCGCCAGCCCCACCATCCTGCTGGAAAACCCCCGTTTTGCCCAGATGGTGGCCCACTGCGCCGGACAGTTCGGCACCGTCCTGATCGACACGCCGCCCCTGTGCAGCGTGGCGGACGGGCTGAACATTGCCCGCTGCTGCGACGGCAGCGTGCTGGTGGTGCGCAGCGGTTCCACCTCCCGCAGGCTGGTGCGGCATTCGGCCCAGCTGCTGAGGCGGACCGACACCCCCCTGCTGGGGATGGTGCTCAACCGGGCCGACACCGGCAGCCGGGCCAGCGCCTATTACCAGCGTTACTACGGTAGCAATGACTACGGCTACGGCCGGAGCCATTCGCACAATACATCATCCAATGGAGGTACGCAAACATGAACAACAAGTTGGTCCGAAACCTGGCCAGCGCATCGGTGGCCGCAGCCATTGCGGTAGCCATGGGCAGCCAGGTCCTGGCAGTGGAGTGGCGCCCCAGCCGCACCCAGAGCGAGGTGGGGCTGCCCCAGACCACCGTGACCACCAGTGCCGGCACTGCCGTCACGGTGGCCACTTCCCCTGCCATTGATCCGGCCACCGGCTCCGCAGTCCAGGTGGAGTCCTCCCAGGAGGTTCGGATTCAGGTGACCCCTGTGTCGGCCACCCTGGCCGCCAACGCCGCCCTGAACGCCACCGGCCTGTCGGCCCAGCAGCTGTCGGGCCAGGCTACGTCCAGCGGCCTGTCCTATGCAGCCAACGGCCAGCTGAACAACCTGTACGCCCAGGTCACCGCCGCCCACTCGGTGAGCGGCCTGCTGGCAGCCACCGCCCCTGCAGCGGCTGCCGCCTTTGAGGCCACGGTGGGTGCCCCCGCTGACAGCTACAGCCCCATCGCCCTGTATGACATCGCCGCTTCCCTGGGCGCCGCCAACGCCATCGCCCAGGGCGGCGCTGTGGATGTGGCCATCACGGTGCCCGGCGTCACCGACGGCACCCGGATGGTGGCCATCTGCTGGGACCGCCAGGGCAACTCCCGGGTGGTGCCGGTCCGGGTTTCGGGGGGCGCCGTCTATCTGACGGTCACCACCTCCGGCCCTGTTATGCTGATGGCCCAGGCCCAGGCCTGATCGCGCTGTTCTAACGGCAAAGCCAACCCAAGGCTGCTTTCTCACCGCGGACAGCGCGGGGGAGGGCAGCCTTCTCTGTTTTGCCCGGTTTTGACAGCCAAGACAGATGATGGAAGGGGATATGCCCATGAGACCCACAGGCAAACAACCATTTCCCCCGGGCGGGGAGGCCCCGCCCCAGGGCCGGTGGCTGGACCGCAGGCAGGTTCTGGACAGGCGGCTTTATTGGATGGGCCGCCGCACCCAGGACTTGGTGCTGTCGGCGGCAGCCCTGGCCCTGCTCTGGCCCCTGATGGGGCTGGTGGCCCTGGCCATCTGGCTGGACAGCCCCGGGGCCAGCCCGATTTTTGTCCAGGAACGGGTGGGCCGGGACGGCCGTCTGTTCCGGTTTTATAAGTTCCGGTCCATGGTGCCTGACGCCGAAGCCCGGCTGGCCGGCATGCTGGACCAGAACGAGATGGATGGCCCCGTCTTTAAAATCCGGGATGACCCCCGGGTCACCCGGGTGGGGCGGTTCCTCCGCCGCACCGGCATCGACGAGCTGCCCCAGCTGGTGAACATCCTGAAAAGCGATATGAGCATTGTGGGGCCCCGGCCGGCCCTCCCCCGGGAGGCGGCCCAGTACACCGACTATGAGCGCCAGCGGCTCTATGTGACCCCGGGGCTGACCTGCTACTGGCAGATCATGCCCCACCGCAACCAGCTCAGCTTTGCCCAGTGGGTGGAGCTGGACCTCCAATACATACAGGAGCGCAGCTTCTGGCTGGACTGGAAAATCATCGCCCGCACCTTCCGGACCGTGCTGCGGATGTACGGGGCCTGAAGGCAACAGATTCCCCGGGCCCGCCGGAGGCCCGGCAGAGGAGGAGACAGATGGAACACAATACCCTGCTGGGGGCCCTCAAGCAGTCCCCCTGGCTGGACCGTGCAGCCCGGCTGGCGGCCTGGCCCTGGCTGGCCGCCCAGGAGCGCCGGGCCGGGCAGGAGGCCGCCGCCCGCCACGCCGGGGCGGCCGACCCCCGGTACCAGTGGATCCTGGAACAAAAGGACCGGTACAAGGGCCAGCGCTGTTTTGTGGTGGCTACCGGCCCCAGCCTGACCATGGAGGACCTGGACCGGATCCGGGGCAAAATCAGCTTCAGCATGAATTCCTGCCTGCTGGCGCTGGACCAGACGGCCTGGCGGCCCGACTTTTACCTGATCCAGGACCGGCATGTCTACCGGACCCTGGCCCCCCTGCTGGAAGGGGAGCCGGGGGCCCGGCTGCCGGCGGTATGGGTGGGCAGCTCCATTGCGGAACGCCGCACCCTGCCGCCGCGGTTCCAAAGCTATCCCCTCCACCTGCTGGACCACCGGATGTACCACCGGCAGGGGTACGGGACCTTCCGTTTTTCAGAGGACTGCTACGGCTGCATCTGCGACGGCTACTCGGTGGTTTTTTCCGCCCTGCAGATGGCCTGTTATATGGGCTTTCGGGAGATCTGCCTGCTGGGCTGCGACTGCAGCTACAGCGGGCCCCGGAGCCATTTTCGCCCCTACGGCTACCGGGACCCCCAGGCGGACCGGATGGGGGACAAGCTGCTGGCGGGCCACGCCGCCTTCCGGCAGTTCGCCGAGGCCCGGGGCGTCCGGGTTCTCAACTGCACCCGGGGCGGGGCGCTGGAAGTGTATCCCCGCGTCCTGCTGGAAACCATCGTCTGAAAGGAGACTGACCTATGACCACCGTCGCCGTTGTCCCCATCAAGCGGAACAATCGCCGCCTGCCCCATAAAAACACCCGGCCCTTCACCGGGGGCCAGCCCCTGTGCTGGTACGTCCTCACCACCCTGCTGTCCATGCCCGAGCTGGACCGGGTGTACGTCTATTGCAGCGACCCCGACATCCAGGACTTCCTGCCGCCGGGGGTGGAGTTTCTCCGCCGGTCCCCGGAACTGGACCGGGATTCGGCCAGCATGACCTATGTGCTGGCCAGCTTTGCCCGGGAGGTGAAGGCCGACTGCTATGTGATGGCCCACGCCACCGCCCCCTTCATCGGGGCCGGGTCCATCCGCCGCGGGCTGAAAGCGATCCGCAGCGGGGAATATGATTCGGCCCTGGCGGCCCGGAAGGTCCAGGACTTTTTCTGGAAGGACGGCCGCCCCTGGAACTATGACCCCGACTGCATCCCCCGGACCCAGGACCTGCCGCCCCTGTACCAGGAGACCAGCGGCTTTTACATTTACACCCGGGAGGTCATCACCCATCTGGGCCGCCGGGTGGGCAGTCGGCCCTGCCTGGTGGAGGTCAGCGGCATCGAGGCGGTGGACATCGACGAGGCGGAGGATTTCCGGATCGCCGACGCCCTCTACCGCTGCGGCTACCTGCCGGGACGGGAGGTGCGCTGAGATGGGCACCATCCAGATGCTGGACTGCACCCTCCGGGACGGGGGCTACTGCAACGACTGCCGCTTCGGCCTGGGCAACCAGCGCCGGATCACCGCCGGGCTGGCCCGGGCGGGGGTGGAGATCATCGAGTGCGGTTTTCTGATGGACCGGGTGCTGTACCACCCCGACGTCACCCGCTTTACCTCCCCGGAACAGATCGGCGCCATCCTGCCGGGGGCCGGGGGAGAAGCCGGCCCCCAATATGTGGCCCTGGCCGACTTTGGCCGCTATGACTTTGACCGGCTGCCGCCCCGGTCTGAAACCCCCATCCAGGGCATCCGGGTGGCCTTCCACAAAAAGGACTGGCCCCGGGCCCTGGAAGCCTGCCGCATCGTCCGGGACAAGGGCTACCGGGTCTTTGTCCAGCCCATGGTGACGGCGGGGTACACCGACCGGGAATTCCTGGACCTGCTGGCCGGGGTCAACCTGCTGGAACCTTACGCCTTTTATCTGGTGGACAGCTTCGGCACCCTCCAGCGTCCCGGGCTGCTGCGGCTGTTTGCTTTGGCCGACCACAACCTGGCCCCCGGCATCCGGATCGGCTTCCACCCCCACAACAACCTGCAGCTGGCTTTTTCCAACGCCCAGGCCCTGGCCGAGCTCCACAGCAGCCGGGATTTGATTGTAGACTGTTCGGTCTACGGCATGGGCCGGGGGGCGGGCAACCTGAACACCGAGCTCTTTGCCCGGTACCTCAACGAACAGCAGGGGGGCCGCTACCGGCTGGCCCCGCTGCTGGACATTCTGGACGGGGTGGTGCTGGACTTTTACCGGCAGAACCCCTGGGGCTATACGGCGGCCTACTACCTGACCGCCTCCCACCAGGCCCACCCCGACTACGGCAGCTATTTGGAACGGCAGGAGTCCCTGTCGGCCCGGGAGATGGACGGGATTCTGGCGGGGCTGGACCCGGCCCGGAAGCTTGCCTTTGATGCCGCCTCCATTGAGGCCCTGGTGCGGTCCTGCCGGCAGGACCGGGAAGGGCGGGCCCTGTGAAGGTTCTGTTCGTCCAGGGCGGGTCCCGCTGGAAATTCGACACCGCCGGGGCCCTCTATACCGACTCCAATTTCAGCGAGGCTGTGTGGGAGCGGTACCGGGCCCTGGGAGACCTGACCGTCCTGCTGCGGCGGGAGGACAAGGTCTATGACCCCCGGGAGGCTGCCGCCCGGTTCAACCGGTGCAGCCCGGGGCAGATGGCCTGTGCGGCCCTGCCCGACCTCTACCGCCCCGCCCGGCGGCTGCTGAACCCGGCCCTGCGGCGCCAGGTCCGGCGGGCCATTGCCCGGGAGGTGCAAGCGGCCGACCGGGTGATCGTCCGGTCTCCCGGCAACTTCTACACCAATACCGCCCTGGCATGCTGCCGCCGGTACCGGCGGCCCTGCCTGGTGGAGGTCACCGGCTTTGCCTGGGAGGGCAGCTGGTACCACAGCCCGGCGGGGAAGCTGCTGGCCCCCTGGCGGGAGCTGCGGTGCCGGAGCCTGGTGGCCCGGGCCCCCTGGGCGGTGTATGTGACCCAAAAGGCCCTGCAGCACCGCTACCCCTGCCAGGGGGAAACCCTGGGCTGTTCGGACGTGGAGCTGGCCCCCCTGGACCCGGCGGTGCTGGCGGCCCGGCTGGCCCGGATCGGGGCAGGGCAGAAGACCCTCGTCATCGGGACGGCGGGCTTTCTGGACGTGGCCTGCAAGGGCCAGCGGTGGGTGATCGAAGCACTGGCCCTGCTGCGCCGGAAAGGGGACACCCGGTTCCGGTATCAGCTGGCGGGGGCAGGCACCGGCCGGGCCCTGCTGGACCGTGCCCGCCGCCTGGGGGTGGCGGACCAGGTCCGGCTGATGGGCAGCCTGCCCCGGCACCGGATGGATGCCTGGTACGACGGGCTGGACATCTACCTCCACCCCAGCGCCAGCGAAGGGCTGTGCCGGTCCATCGTGGAGGCCATGAGCCGGGGGGTGCCGGTGGCCTGCACCCGGGCAGGGGGCAACCCCGAGCTGGCAAACCCCGCCTTTCTCTTTGGCCGGCGGGATGCCGCCGGCATCGCCGCCGCCCTGGAGCGGCTGGCCGAGCCGGAGGCCCGGGCCGCAGAGGTGCGCCGCAGCTTTGAAGCCGCCCGGGCTTTTGACAGCCAGGCCCTGGACCGGGCCAGAAAGGATTTTTACCAGGCATTTGTCCATGAAGAAGACCAAAACCCTTGTGCTGATTGACAGCCTCTATGAACAGTACGGCCTGGACGGCGCCGAACGCAATGGCATCCTGTTCCTGCCCATGCTCCGGGGCCGGGTGGAAAACCGGGCCCTCCGGGCCCTGCGCAAGCTCCACCTGTCCCTGCCCCTGCCGGGGAAAAACCTCTGGCTGGGCCGGTGGCCCCGGGCGGCGGAGGACTATGACACGGTGGTGCTGGCCGACGCCGGCAACACTCCCAATGTGGTGCGGTACCTGAACCGCCGCTGGCCCGGCAAACGGGTGATCGTCTGGTACCGCAACCCGGCGGCGGCCAGCCTGCCCCCGGAGGCTTTTGGCCGGCTGGACTGTGAGGTGTGGTCTTTTGACCCGGCGGACTGCGCCGCCCACAGGCTGGGGTACAATCCCCAGTTCTATATCCCACAGGATCCCGGCCCCGCCGGTGACGGGGAACAGGAGGCCTTTTTTGTGGGGCAGGACAAAGGCCGGGGCCAGACCCTGGCACGGCTGGAACAGGCCCTCCAGGCAGCGGGCTGCAAAACCCGGTTCTGCATTGTGGGGGTCAACAGCCCCCGGCTGCCCTATTGGGAAATTGTCCGGCGGGGGGCATCGGCCCGGGTGATTGTGGACTGCCCCTGCGAGGGCCAGTCGGGGCTGACCCTGCGGCCCCTGGAGGCCCTGTTCTACCAGAAAAAGCTGATCACCACCAGCCCCGGCATCCGGCAGCAGGATTTCTACCATCCCCACAATGTCTTTGTCTGGGGCCAGGATGACCCGGCGGGGCTGAAAGATTTTCTGGCCCGGCCCTATGATATCAGGGTGGACCGATTCCGGGCCGGGTACAGCCTGGAAGCCTGGGCGGCCCGCTTTGACCCGACCCAACCGGAGGAAACCAACCCATGATCTATTGTCTGCTTGCGGCCCTGGTGGGGCTGAGCCTGGCCAGCTATGGCCTGTGCGGCCGGGACTTTTTCGCCCCCGCCACCATGCTCTGCCTGGCCTTTGCCTTCAGCTGTGCCTGTGCCCTCTACAACCTGCCCCGGTGGCAGTTTGACCTGGCCCCCCGGACGGTGACCCTGATTGTGGGGGCGCTGACCCTGTCGGTGGGAATCAACGCCTGGGCCCGGGGATGCTTCCAGCGGGTGCGGGTGAAACCCTGGCAGGGCCAGGCGTCCCCCATCCCTCTGTGGGTTTCGGCAGGGGTCCTGCTGGTGCTGGGGGCGGTGCTGCTGGTGATGCTGGCCCAGGTCCGGCGGATCGGCGGCAGCGGGTCCCTGGCCGCCGCCATGGCGGTGTTCCGGGCCAAAAACGCCTACGGCCTCAGCCTGTCCGACCAGCTGCCCGGCTGGGTCCGGCAGCTGCTGAACCTGTCGGCGGTGGTGGCCTTTCTCTACCTGTTCCACCTGATCTGGTTCGGCCGGCGGCTGGGCCGGCTGGGGCTGGCCCTCAACGCCGCCATCCTGGCGGTGTGCGTGGGGGTGAGCCTGCTGACCGGCGGGCGGTTTTCGGCCATGACCATGGTGGTGGCCGGGGCGGTGCTGTGGTATATGCTCCGCTCGGGCGGCCCCCGGGCCTGGAAGCTGGGAACCCTGCTGCGGGTGATGCTGGCGGTTCTGGCGGTGCTCTACGGCTTTTACGCCGTCAAAACCCTGGTGGGCCGCCAGTCGGAGGACACCCTGGTGGAGTACATCACCCACTACGCCGGGGGCAGCATCCCGGGGCTGGACCTCTATCTCCAGGACCCGCCCGCCCCCTCCGGCATCTGGGGCAAGGAGACCTTCTATTCCCTTAACAACGGCCTGCGGAAGCTGGGGGTGCTGGACATTCCCTACTACTACATCCACCACGAATTCCGCAAGAGCGGCGGGGCGTCCATCGGCAACATCTACACCGCCCTCCGGGACTACCACTACGACTTCGGCCTGGGGGGGATGCTGGTGCTCCACGCCGCCTTTTCGGTGATCTTTTCCTTCTGGTATGAGTACCTGAAAAAGCGGCGGTCCCATCTGGGGATCCTGCTGTGGGCCATGGTCTACTACTGCGTGCTGTTTTACCCCATTTCCAATTCCTTTTTCGCCAGCGTGGTTTCCTTTGGCTTTGTGATCCGGGCGGCTTTGCTGGCGGGGCTGTACCGGCTGCTGATTCAGAAAAACGCCCATGGATGACATCTCTCTGAAACGAAATTTTTCCTACGCCTTTGCCGCCCAGGGGGTGGCGCTGGCGGTGGGCTGCATCACCAACCTGATCCTGCCCCGGGTGCTGGGTGCAGAGGATTTCAGCTGGTGGCAGCTTTTTATCTTCTACGCCACCTACATCCCCTGCCTGGCCCTGGGGATCAACGACGGTGTGTACCTGCGGTACGGCGGCAAGGACAAATCCCAGCTGGATCCCGCCGCCCTCCGCAGCCAGTTCTGGGTGGGGGCGGCCTTCCAGCTGGTGCTGGCGGCGGCCCTGGGGGCCCTCATGGGCCTGGCAGTCACCGACCTCCAGCGCCGGGCGGTCCTGCTGGGGGCGCTGGCCTACTTCTGGCTCTACTCCTGCCACAACCACCTGGGGTACCTGTTCCAGGCCCGGGGGGAGACCGACGTCTATTCCCGGTCGGTGATCTGGAGCAAAGGGGCCTATCTGGCGGGCCAGTGCCTGCTGCTGGCAGCAGGCACCGCCGGGGTGGCGGACCTGATGGCCCTTTACATCGGGTCTGCCGGCCTGGGTTTTTTGTACCTGTGGGCCAGGATCCGGGGGGAGTTCCGGGGAGCAGGGCTGCGGTTTGCCCTGGGGGCCGCCGAGTGCCGCCGCAGCGCCGGGGCGGGGATCAGCCTGATGGTCTCCAACCTCTGCGCCATGCTGGTGCTGGGGGTGGGGCGCCAGGTGGTGGACCTGCGGTGGGGGGTGCTGGCCTTCGGGCAGATCTCCTTTTCTTTGACCCTCATCAACTTCGGCCTGACCTTCCTGTCCCAGGTCAGCATGGTGCTGTTCCCGGCCCTGCGCCGGGTGTCTGGGGATCAGCAGGCTGTATACTGCCGCCGCCTGGAAGAGGGCCTGTACCTGCTGCTGCCCTGGATCTATGTGCTGGCCCTGCCCGGCCGGGCCCTGCTGGAGTGGTGGCTGCCGGAATACCGTCAGAGCCTGGCCTGGCTGCCCCTGGTGCTGCCCATCTGCTACTTTGACTGCAAGATGAACCTGCTGGGCAACACTTTTTTGAAGGTGCTGAACCGCCAGACCCAACTGCTGAAAATCAACCTGGCCACCATCCTGGCCAGCCTGGCCCTGTCGGCGGCGGGGGCCTGGGTGCTGGACAGCATGGTGTGGGTGGTGCTGGGGATGGCGGCGTCCATCGCCCTCCGCAGCGTCTGGGCCGGCCGGGTGCTCCGCCGGGCTCTGCACCTGCCGGGCCGGGGATACGATGGCCGGGACCTGGCCCTGGCGGCGGTGTTCCTGGCCGCCAGCCTGGCCCTGCCCTGGGGCTGGGTGACGGCCCTGATGGCCCTGATGGCCGCCGGCCGGGCCCTGGCCTTTTGGGTGAAGATGAAACGGTAAGCAAAGAAAAATGCTCCTTCCAGTCAGAAGGAGCATTTTTGCATCTGTGAATGGGGGGTCAGTCCTCGTCCAGGGCCCAGTGGTAGGCGCAGCGCACCGCTTTGTTCCAGCCCCGCAGCCGCTTGGTCCGCTGGGCCTCGGTGATGGCGGGGCGGAAGGTGGAGTCCACCGACCAGTTTTTGGCCACTGTCTGGGGGGAATCCCAGTACCCCACCGCCAGGCCCGCCAGATAGGCGGCCCCCAGGGCGGTGGTCTCCAGGCAGCGGGGCCGCAGCACCGGCACATTGCTGATGTCGGCCATGGTCTGGAGCAAATAATTGTTGGCGGAGGCGCCGCCATCTACCCGGAGGCTCTTCATCTTGATCCCCGAATCGGCCTCCATGGCGTGGAGGACGTCGTTCACCTGGTAGCACAGGCTGTCCAGGGTGGCCCGGATGATATGGTACTTGTTGCACCCCCGGGTCAGGCCCACGATGGTGCCCCGGGCGTACTGGTCCCAGTGGGGCGCCCCCAGGCCGGTGAAGGCGGGCACCACATAGCAGCCGTTGGTGTCGGGGACCTTTTGGGCCATGTATTCCGAATCCCGGGCTTCTTCCAGCAGCCGCAGCTCATCCCGCAGCCACTGGATGGCGGCCCCCGCCACAAAGATGGAGCCCTCCAGGGCGTAGTTTACCTGGCCGTTGATCCCCCAGGCGATGGTGGTCACCAGGCCGTTTTTGGAAAAGACCGGGCTGGTGCCGGTGTTCATCAGCATGAACCCGCCGGTGCCGAAGGTGTTCTTGGCCTCCCCGGGGGCAAAGCAGGTCTGGCCGAAGAGGGCGGCCTGCTGGTCGCCGGCGGCCCCCGCAATCCGGATGGCCCCGCCAAAGTGCATGGGGTCGGCGCAGGCGTAAAACTGGCTGGAAGGCACCGGCCGGGGGAGCATGCACCGGGGGATGTTCAGCTCCTGCAGGATGTCGTCGTCCCAGTCCAGGGTGTGGATGTTGAACAGCATGGTGCGGCTGGCATTGGAGTAGTCGGTGATGTGAACCTTGCCGCAGGTCAGCTTCCAGATCAGCCAGGTCTCCACCGTCCCGAACAGCAGCTGGCCGGCCTCGGCTTTGGCCCGGGCCCCGGGGACGTTGTCCAGGATCCACTTGAGCTTGGTGGCCGAGAAGTAGGCGTCGATCACCAGGCCGGTCTTTTCCCGGAACTTCTGGGTCAGGCCCCGGGCCTTCAGCTCGTCGCAGTAGCCGCTGGTGCGGCGGCACTGCCACACGATGGCGTGGTACACCGGTTCGCCGGTGGTTTTGTCCCAGACGATGGTGGTCTCCCGCTGGTTGGTGATGCCGATGGCGGCGATGTCTTTGGCGGCGGCGCCGATCTGGTTCATGGCCGACAGGGCTACCCCCAGCTGGGTGGTCCAGATTTCGTTGGCGTCGTGCTCCACCCAGCCGGGTTTCGGGAAGTACTGGGTGAACTCCTTCTGTGCGACGCTGCACATTTCCCCCTTTTCGTTGAACAGGATACACCGGTTGGAGGTGGTGCCGGCATCCAATGCCATGACATAGGCCATGGAGATCCTCCTTTTTGCGAATCAATTGCCGTTTTGGCACAAAACAGGGGCCTGTCAAAACAACTATTGTAGAAAGTATACTAAATACGGCGGCCCTTGACAACCCTCCATTTTTGGGCGGGGGACCGGGGCCGGGGTTCCTTTGGGCGGGAAACTGTGATATAATGGGCAAAACCCAGCCGGGCAGCAAAGGAGGGTTTCCCCATGTCCAACATCACCAAAAAGGCGCTGGAAGCGTCTTTGAAACACCAGATGCTCCATAAGCCTCTGGACAAGATCACCATCCGGGACATCACCGACGACTGCGGCATCAGCCGGATGACCTTTTACTATCATTTCCAGGATATCTATGACCTGGTGGAATGGGCCTGCATCGAGGACGCCACCGCAGCCCTGCAGGGCAAAAAGACCTGCGCCACCTGGCAGGAAGGGCTGAGCCAGATTTTCGAGGCAGTGCTGGAAAACAAGCCCTTTGTCCTCAACGCCTACCGGTGCATCAGCCGGGAACAGATGGAGAATTTTCTGTTCCGGATGACCTACGGGCTGATCCGGGGGGTGGTGGACGAAAAAAGCGCCGGCACCCCCGTCACCGAAGAACAGAAGGCCTTCATTGCAGACTTTTACAAGTACAGCTTTGTGGGCCTGATGCTGGACTGGATCAAGCGGGGGATGCAGGCCGACTACCACGGCCTGGTGCGCAATATCTCCCTGACGGTCCAGGGCAGCGTGGACAACGCCATCCGGAATTTTTCCGGGGCTTAACCTTACAATCCGCCCCCGATGCACAGAATTTGGGCACCGGGGGCGGTTTGCAAGTGGCGGGCGGACGGCGGGCATGGTAAGATCATGGCACAATCAATCCATCACGAAAGGAAGCATCTGCCATGTCCAAAAAGATTTCTGCTTTGACCGCGGCGGCCCTGGGGGCAGCCGGCGCCGGCGCAGCCCTGGCCCTGACCCGCCAGTACCAGCACAGCCGCCGTCCGGCGGCGGCCCCTGCCGGCGGGTACCGCAACACCGAGCGGGGCAAACAGCACCCCAACGCCAAGGGCATTTACTATTCCAGCGGCAACTATGAGGCCTTTGCCCGGCCCGAAAAGCCCGCCGGGGTGGAGGAGAAGAACGCCTGGATTGTAGGCAGCGGCCTGGCCTCCCTGGCGGCGGCCTGTTTCCTGGTGCGGGACGGCCAGATGCCGGGGGACCACATCCATATTCTGGAGGCCATGGACGTGGCCGGCGGCGCCTGCGACGGTATCCTGGACCCCTCCCGGGGCTATGTGATGCGGGGCGGCCGGGAGATGGAAAACCACTTCGAGTGCCTGTGGGACCTGTTCCGGTCCATCCCCTCCCTGGAAAAGCCGGGGGCCTCGGTGCTGGATGAGTTCTACTGGCTCAACAAGCACGACCCCAACTATTCTCTGTGCCGGGCCACCGTCAATAGGGGCCAGGATGCCCACACCGACGGCCGGTTCAACCTGAGCCGGAAGGCGGTGATGGAGATTGTCAAGCTGTTCCTGACCCCCGATGAAGACCTCTACGACAAGACCATCGAGGATGTGTTCGACGAGGAAGTGTTCGGCTCCACCTTCTGGCTGTACTGGCGGACCATGTTCGCCTTTGAAAACTGGCACAGCGCCCTGGAGATGAAGCTGTATTTCCAGCGGTTCATCCATCACATTGCGGGCCTGCCGGATTTCAGCGCCCTCAAGTTCACCCGCTACAACCAGTACGAGTCCCTGATCCTGCCCATGCAGAAATACCTGGAGCAGGCGGGGGTGGACTTCCGGTTCGGCACCGAGGTCACCAACGTGCTGTTTGAGCACCGGGGCGGCAAAAAGATTGCCACCGCCATCGAGTGCCGGGTGGGCGGAAAGGAGCAGGGCATCCCCCTCACCGAAAAGGACCTGGTGTTTGTGACCA
The DNA here is from genome assembly GCA_904394215.1 of uncultured Faecalibacterium sp. GTDB lineage: Bacteria > Bacillota > Clostridia > Oscillospirales > Ruminococcaceae > Faecalibacterium. Next base: position 10,657 of record CAJFNF010000013.1, on the reverse strand, counting down.
ACGGCAGCTGCACCGAGGGCACCATCTACGGCGACCAGGACCACGCCCCCAACGGGGACGCCGAGGTCCGCACCAGCGGCTGCTGGAGCCTGTGGAAGAACATCGCCCGGCAGGACCCGGCCTTCGGCCGCCCCGAGAAGTTCTGCTCGGATATCTCCCGCACCAACTGGGAGTCGGCCACCATCACCACCCTGGACGACAAGATCCTGCCCTATATCTCGGCCATCTGCAAGCGGGACCCCCGCAGCGGCCAGGTGGTCACCGGCGGCATTGTCAGCTGCCAGGATTCCAGCTGGCTGCTGAGCTGGACCATCAACCGCCAGGGCCAGTTCAAGGAGCAGGACCCCGAAAAGGTTTGCATCTGGGTCTACGGCCTGTTCACCGACCGGCCGGGGGACTATGTCCGCAAGCCCATGAAGGACTGCACCGGCCGGGAGATCACCGAGGAATGGCTGTACCATCTGGGGGTGCCGGTGGAGGAGATTCCCCGGCTGGCCGATGAGAGCGCCGTCTGCGTGCCTACCATGATGCCCTATATCACTGCCTTCTTCATGCCCCGGACCAAGGGGGACCGGCCCGACGTCATCCCCGACGGCTGCGTCAACTTTGCTTTCCTGGGCCAGTTTGCCGACACCCCCCGGGATACCGTCTTTACCACCGAGTATTCGGTGCGCACCGCCATGGAGGCCGTGTACGGCCTGCTGGGGGTGGACCGGGGTGTTCCCGAAGTGTGGGGGAGCGTCTATGACATCCGGGACCTGCTGGACAGCTCGGTCTGCCTGCTGGACGGCCGTTCGCCCCTGGACCTGGCCCCCTTCTCGGCGGCCAAAAAGCCTCTGGTCCATTTCATCCATGGCACCGTCCTGGAAAAGCTGCTGCGGGACCACGGCGTCCTGCAGGAGGAATAAGACCCGCACCTGTTTTGGATTCCTCTTTCCTTTATTATAATAAGAAAGGCCCCGGACAACCCGTCCGGGGTCTTTCTTTTAGAAAGCTGCGGCGCCGGGATAGTCGATGCCGGCCCGGGCGGCCTGGCTGTGCTGCAGCTTGCGGGGGATGTGGTAGGTCCGGCCGTCCTTGATGAACACCGCCCCGGTCTGCTTGAAGTGGAAGGCCACCCCGTACCGGACGCACTGGTCCCGGGTGGCCAGCACCCACTCATACCGGCAGGGCCGGGCATCGGGGCCCGACTCGCCGCCGCACAGGACGTACTCGATCTGGCCCGAGGCCAGGTAGGGCTCGATGTTGATGGGCCCCAGCATGGGCTCGTGGCAGATGTGCTTGTGCCGGATGGGCAGGGTCAGATAAAAGGGGAGCCTGGCGTCGGCCATCTCCTGGTTTTCGGCGGTGCAGTAGAGGGACACGTTGGGATAGCCCTCCCCCCAGTCGGGTGGGATGCAGTCCCAGAACCGGTGGATCCGCTTGGTGATGATGGCAAATTCCAGGTCGGGCCGCTGACGGATCATCTCCCAGCAGGCAGGCCGCCAGCCGTCTGCCTCCTCCAGGAAAAAGTCGGAGGTCATGCAGGTAAAGACGGTGCCGGCGCCGGGCTGAAGCTTGTAGTCCCGGCGGCGGTCCCGCCGGAGGGGCAGGTCAAAGTCGCCGGTTTTGGCTACCACGCTGGCGTCCCGCCCCACTGAGGCGTCCCGGCGGTAGACATAGCAGTGCTGGCAGCCGGGGCTGATTTTCCGGCAGCCGTGCCAGGGGTTCCAGATGGGCATGGCGGACCTCCTTTCTTTGGGACCATTGTACCATAAACTTCCCGGCGGCGGAACGGGGGCCACTTTTTATTTTTTCCGGTCTGTGCTATACTTGCGGCAGAAGCGCACCGGAAGGGTGGGGAAATCGCGGCGGCGCGGTTTCCCGCCCTTTTTGGATGGCTGGTAAGGAGGATTGGAAAACAATGCTGGAATTTTTGGAACAGGAAGGGGTCCGTCCCGCCCTGGTGGAGGAAGTGCGGGCGTTCCGGGCGCAGCATCCCGCCCCTGCCGGGATGGAGGACCGGATTCCCCGGCCCAAATACCACTACTATGGCTCGGAGATCTGGGAGGAAGCCCTGGCCGCCCTGCTGTGCGGCAAAAACCTGCTGCTGGCGGGTGGCAAGGCCACCGGCAAAAATGTGCTGGCCGAAAATCTGGCGGCAGCCTTTGGCCGCCCGGCCTGGAATGTGTCCTTTCATGTGAACATGGATGCGGCCAGCCTCATCGGCATGGACACCTTTGCCGCCGGCCAGGTACAGTTCCGCCCCGGGCCGGTGTACCAGTGCGCCAGATACGGTGGATTCGGCATCCTAGACGAGATCAACATGGCCAAGAACGAGGCCCTGGCCGTCCTCCATGCGGCTCTGGACTTCCGCCGGGCCATCGACGTGCCGGGCTATGACCGGGTTCCCATGGATGAATCCACCCGGTTCATCGCCACCATGAATTATGGCTACGCCGGCACCCGGGAGCTGAACGAGGCTTTGACCTCCCGTTTTGCGGTGATCCAGATGCCCACCATCTCCCCCGAGAACCTGGACCGGCTGCTGGCCCGCCACTTCCCCCGGCTGAAAAAGAAATACCGGGGCCAGTTCGGCCAGCTGTTCTTTGAGCTGCAGAAAAAGTGCGCCAGCGCTGAGATTTCCAGCAAGGCCCTGGACCTGCGGGGCCTGCTGGATGCCCTGGACCTGATGGCCAAGGGGGTGCCGGTGGGGGCAGCCCTGGACATGGGCATCACCAACAAGGCCTTTGACAGCTACGAGCAGGGGCTGATCCGGGATGTGATGGCCCAGCGGATTCCCCGGAAACTGTCGGGCGCCGACCTGTTTGAGGGGTGAGCGCCATGCTGACCCAGCACTACAGCGCTCAGCAGCGCCGGGCGTTGAATCAGATCTGGAATGCCGCCGGGGCCTACGGCTTTGACCCACTGTTCCTGGCCCTGAAGCAGGATGGCAGCCCCGATCTGTACATGAACTGCATTGTGGGCTGTGTCCGCAAGTGGTATGGGGAGGAGATGCCCCGGGCCCTGTTCGGGGCCTGGGCAGAGGACCGGCGCCAGGCCATGCTGGACGATCTGGCCTGGCTGGCCCTGGAAAGCGCCGTGTTCCAGCTGGAAAGCCCCCAGCGGCCGGCCCTGGCGGAACTGCGCCAGGACCACGCCCGGGACTTCTTCGGCCAGGAGTACAAGCTGTCCCGCCAGGAGTGGATGGCCAAAAACCAGCTGGTCTACACCCTCCAGTCGGCCCGGTGGCGGCAGGTGTTGGGCCGCCGCCCGCCGGTGATGACCCCTTACGAGGCGGGGCTGTCCAAAGCCCTGGACTGCGGCGGCATCACCGACGGAGCCGCCCTGGCCGACGCCGTCCGGCAGGCCTTTGCCAAAGCGGGGCTGTTCAACGGCAGCGCCCAAATCCATGCGCCCCTCAAGCTCCACTTTGACGGCAAATGGGCCTCGGCCCTGACCAAATTCATGCCCACTGAAATCGTTCACACCGACGTGCTGTCGGCAGGCCACAGCACCGCCGCCGGCTCCGGCGGGGGCAAGCTGCTGGATCTGGCCCGGGCCCGGTTCAAGCTGAACGAGAATGCCGCCACCGACCGGGACTACATCGAGAGCTGCTTCGGCCGGTCCCTCTATCCCCCCGAGACCCTGGCGGCCATCGAACAGCAGCTGTGCACCGGCATCCATGGAGGGTGCCATCTGTGGTTCACCGCCGGGGTGCCTGACCCCGACCGGGCCCCCACCGCCGACTCCCGGCGGCTGGCCCAGGAGGCGGCCCTCCAGGCCCGGCGGAACCGGGACGCCTACACCAAAGACAGCAGCCTCTACCAGAACGCCATCCTCCGGCTTGCCGAGCAGATCCGCAACTGCCTGCAGGTCCACAGCCAGATGGAAACCGAGACCGCCCGCAGCGGCTGGCTGGACAGCCCCCGGGTGTGGCGGGCGGCGGTGCTGGGGGACAGCCGGGTCTTTCTGCGGCAGTCCAACACCAACCGCCCCGGCTTTTCGGTGGACGTGATCCTGGACGCCTCTTCTTCCCGGATGCACTGCCAGGAGGTCATCGCCGCCCAGGGGTACATCCTGTCCGAAAGCCTGAACCGGTGCGGCGTGCCGGTGCGGGTCAGCAGCTTCTGCAGCCTGCGGGGCTACACCATCCTGCGGGTGCTGAAGGGCTTCGGGGACAAGGGCGGCAGCCGGAAAATCTTCGATTACTTCGCCTCGGGCTGGAACCGGGACGGCCTGGCCCTGCGGGCGGCAGGGGAGCTGATCCAGTCAGCCCCGGCGCCTCGGCACCTGCTGCTTTTGCTGACCGATGCCAGCCCCAACGACAGCCACCGGATTCCCCCGGGAGGCCCCTATCCCCTGGGCCGGGACTATGCCGACCAGCCCGCAGTGGAGGACACTGCCCGGGAAGTCCGGGCCCTGCAGCAGAAGGGGGTCCGGGTGGCTGCGGTCTTTATGGGAGAGGACAGCAGCGCCGGAAATGCCGCCGCCATTTACGGCCGCAGCATGGCCCGGATCCGCACCATGGACCAGCTGGCGGGGGCCGCAGGCACCCTGATCCGGCGGGAAATCCAGGAGCTGTCGGACTGAAAAAAGTCGACTGATATATTACCACCTTTGCAGTGCGTTGATAGGTAAATTTTGAATAAAACATGAAGAAAGTATGAACCAACCTCTTGCATTTTTGAAAAAAAGGACTAAAATAGGAGCAGAACGGTTGAATTGCGGCAGGCATTCAGCCCAAAAAATCATAATAGGAGGAATCTTTTATGGTAAGCTTTCTGCTCTGCCTGGCTCTGCTGATCATCGGCTACCTGACTTATGGTAAAGTCGTTGACAACACCTTCGGGCCGGATGACCGGGAAACTCCTGCTGTTCGCATCAACGATGGCGTTGACTACGTTGTCATGCCCCAGTGGAAGCTGTTCCTGGTCCAGCTGCTGAATATTGCGGGTCTGGGCCCCATCTTCGGCGCAATGCAAGGTGCCCTTTGGGGACCTGTGGTGTTCCTGTGGATCACCTTCGGCACCATCTTCGCCGGCGGCGTCCACGACTACTTCTCGGGCATGCTGTCCGAGCGCAATGACGGCGCTTCCATTTCCGAGATCTGCGGCATTTACCTGGGCAACGGCATGAAGACCGTGATGCGCATCTTCAGCGTGGTGCTGCTGGTCATGGTCGGTACCGTCTTCGCTGTTGGCCCCGCCGGCCTGATCGTCACCCTGTTCAAGAATGGCGGCTTCACCGGCGTTATCACCAACACCGAGATGTGGCTGTGGATCATCCTGGCCTACTACTTCATCGCCACCTTCCTGTCCATCGACAAGATCATCGGCAAGATCTACCCCGTCTTTGGTATCTGCCTGATCATCATGGCAATCGGCGTGGCCGGCGGTATCTTCACCAACGCCAACTACGTGATCCCTGAACTGTGGACCAACTTCTACAACATGGAGCCCACCGGCAAGCCCATCTGGAGCTTCATGTTCATCACCGTCGCCTGCGGCGCTATTTCCGGCTTCCATGCCACCCAGTCTCCTCTGATGGCTCGCTGCATGAAGTCCGAGCGTCAGGGCCACATGGTGTTCTACGGCGCAATGGTCTGTGAGGGCGTCATCGCTCTGATCTGGGCCGCTGCCGGCTGCTCCATCTACGAGGTTGTGCAGGGCAAGAGCACTGGCCTGCAGGCTATTCTGGCCAACGGTCAGTCCGCCGCCATCTACGACGTCTGCTCCAAGACCATGGGCGGCATCGGCGTGGCCCTGGCTATGCTGGGCGTCATCGCCTGCCCCATCACTTCGGGCGATACCGCATTCCGCAGCGCTCGTCTGACCCTGGCCGACTGGTTCAAGATTGACCAGGAAGGCTACAAGAACCGTCTGGTCCTCTGCGTGCCCCTGCTGCTGGTGGGCGCCTTCGTTGGCCATCTGGATTACGCCATCGTGTGGCGCTACTTCAGCTGGACCAACCAGACCCTGGCCATGATCGTTCTGTGGGCCGCCAGCATGTACCTGTTCCAGCAGAAGAAGAACTACTGGATCACTGCTGTCCCTGCAACCTTCATGAGCGCAGTTTCCGCTACCTACTTCGTGCTGGGCGATGAGTGCCTGGGCCAGTTCCTGAACAGCAAGGACGCCTCTGGTGCCACCATCTACAACACCACCGTGGCTTACCCCGTGGGTATCATCTTCGCAATCGTGCTGCTGGCCATCTTCATCCGTGCCACCAAGAAGCAGCCTGCCAAGAAATAACCTCGCCTGCCCGGTCTGGCATACGTAAAAAACTTCCTGCCAGCCGCTGCCTGTCAACAGCGGCTGGCAGGTTTTTTATCAAACAAAACGGCGCCCCAGGGCGCCTGGAGGATGCAACGTTATGATCTTCAAACCAGCGCGGCTGGGCGGTGAAGCCCTGGACCCCGAGACCCTGGCCGCAGACAAAAAAGCATGCCGCCGCATCGGTCCCTGCGGCGTGGGCAAAAAGGCCCTGTATCTCAACAGCTTCTATCTGGACCGCCGGTATTACATCACCTATCCCGCCGTCACCCGTGTGTTCAAGCGGGTGGCTATGAGCCAGGGCGGCTTTTCCGGCAAGGGGATGTTCGCTTCGATTCCCTACCTGGTGGTGCAGTACGACGGCGGCAAGGAAAAGCAGTGCAATTTCAAGTATGAGGAACAGGTGGACCAGCTGCTGGCCTGCCTGGAGAAGGAGCACCCCGAGATCAAGCGGGTGAGCGCCGCCGGCGAGCAGCGGCTGGCCCAGCGGGAACAGGAGCGGGCAGCCCGCAAAAAGCCGGTGCTGACCCCGCCCGCCCAAAAGACCGTCCGCGCCCTGGAAGAAGCCGTCCAGTACCTGGAGAAAAAGCCGGAACTGTCCACCGAGCTGAGCCAGTCGGCCAAGCGCAAGCGGGCTTACCACTGCAGCAAGCCCAGCTATCGCTGGGTGGCCCTGGCCATCACGGTGCTGGGGCTGATTGCCCTGGTGTTCGGCGCAGCCATGGTGCTGAATGGCCGGGGCAGTTTCGGGGTCTACTTTGCCCTGTTCGGCCTGGCCGCCATCTTCATGTTCTCGGGGGCCAGCGTGCTGCCCACCGCCCAGAACAACAAAAAAGTGGTGATGGGCCGGGCAGACCGGGCCCTGAAGGCCATGGAGGACTATCTGCGGAGCTATCCCGGGTTCCCGGTGCCGGCCCGGTATGCCCACCCTGTGGTGCTGCGCCGGATGATCCGGGCGGTGGAGGAAGGCCGGGCTGACACCCAGGCCGAGGCCCTGGATGTGGTCAAGAAAGACCTGAAAGCACTGAACTCGGACGTGGAGGTGGACCAGGAAGAGTACGACGAAGTGGTCACCGTCAAACCCATGTTCCTGAACGAAGACTATCGCTGATGTGCCCTGAACGCACCCCCGGACCTGCTGGGCCCGGGGGTGTTTTGGTTTGGATGGGGCAGAAATGCCTTGTGCTGACTTTACAAATTTGAAACGGGAATTTTGTAGAGAAAAGATAAAACTTGCAATCAAACAAAAATCGACCCAACTTTCCTTGATTCGACAACTTATAAGGTGGTATCATAGCCATAACCGAATGAAACCATGGACCATTGCTGGCAGCTGGCCAGTGGTGCAGGCAAAGGCCGGATGTGTCGCCCGGGGCGGTGCGCCTGGCCCCTGGTATGGAAGAAAGGAGTAGGGATATGATCTACCGGATCGGACGAATGAAGCGAATGATGGCTGCGGCAATGCTGGCCTCGGTTCTGCTGAGCGGCTGTGGCTCTGCACCGGTAGATCCCTCTGCCAGTTCTGCACCCCCTGCGGAAGATGAAACCGCACAGGAGAGCGAGGCCCAGGAGCTGGAAAAACAGCTGGTTGCCATTTTGAATTTGGGCAATGAATTGGGAGAACCGGTGGAATCGGATTCTTCCCTGGACCAGGTCGCCGATTTTTGTCTGGCGTATGTGCTGCAGAATCCCCAGTCCTATTGGGACAAGGAACAGCCGGCGGAGCTGGATGGGATGCCGGAACTGAAGGATACGGTTGTCTTTGTATATGATGGCACGATGCCCGCTACCCAGGCAGGGACGGCGTTTCTCACCGATGTGAAAAAGGTGAATAGTGATCCGAACTCAGAGCTGCAGTTTCACAGGCTGAAGAATCTGGCCGTGGTTTATGGCGAAGGAGAAACGGGGTCGGTCTGGCTGATCCTGGCCTACTATAAGAGCGGCCTGCAGGGCGGGGGAGAGGAAAACCTGACGACGGAGGACACCGACAAGGACCAGGAAAATCAGGAGGATCAGGAAGAACAGGAGGACCTGGGCAACACAGACCCAACGGCGTGACGGGCTGAAAAGATTTGCAAGGAGGAAAAAGAGTGGAGTATTTTACCCTGTGGAATGGAATCCGGATGCCGGCTTTGGGCTTTGGCACCTGGACCCTGCGGGGGCAGGAGGGCCGGGAGGCCATCCGGACGGCCCTGGAAGTGGGCTACCGGCTGCTGGATACGGCCCGGATGTATGAGAACGAGGAGGCCGTGGGCCAGGCTGTGAAAGACAGCGGCCTGCCCCGGCAGGAGATCTTTCTGACCACCAAACTGTGGCAGCCCAGCAACAGCTACCAGAAGGCCAGGGAGGATATTGACCGCTCCCTCCGGGCCCTGGGCACCGACTATGTGGATCTGCTGCTGCTTCACGAGCCTTACCCTGAGTCTGCCGAGATGTACCGGGCCATGGAAGAGGCCTGCCGGGCCGGGAAGGCCCGGGCCATCGGGGTGTCGAATTTCAACGAAGAGGAATATGACGCCCTGGTACAACAGTGCGAAATCCGCCCGGCGGTGAACCAGGTGGAATCACACGTCTATTATCCCCGGCTGGCGCTGCAGCGGGCCATGGCGGCCCGGGGAACCCGGATGCAGTCCTGGGCTCCCTTTACCGAGGGGCGGCGGGACGTGTTCCACCAGCCGGTGCTGCTGGAAATCGGCCGGGCCCACCGCAAGAGCACGGCCCAGGTGGCCCTGCGGTATCTGATCCAGAACGGGATTGCGGTGATCCCCAAATCTGCCCACCGGGAACGGATGGAAGAAAACATTGCGGTGTTTGACTTCACCCTCAGCGGGGAGGAGCTGGCCCACATCGGCGCCCTGGAAGGGCCGGCGTCCCTGTTCGGCTGGCCCTGAACCAGGGCAATGCAAAACACGACCAAAGGAGGATTTGGAATGGAACAAAATGTGGAACGTGTGGCCCGCTTCCTGCAGGAGGCAGGCACCTATTATCTGGCCACCGCCGAGGGGGACCAGCCCCGGGTCCGGCCCTTTGGGACGGCCCATGTATTTGAGGGAAAGCTGTATATCCAGACCGGCAAGGTGAAGGCGGTGTCCCGGCAGATCCTGGCCAACCCCAAGGTGGAACTCTGCGCCTTTATGAACGGGGAGTGGATCCGGGTGGCGGGAGAACTGGCAGAGGATGACCGGCTGGAAGCCAAACAGTCCATGCTGGACGCCTACCCCTCCCTGCAAAAAATGTACGCGGCAGACGACGGCAACACCCAGGTGTTCTACTTCAAGGGCGGGGAAGCCACCATCAGCTCCTTCACCCGCCCGGCCGAAACATTCCGGTTTTGACCCAAGAGAAAGGAAGGTCCATGAAACAGTATCTGGCATTTGACATTGGGGGCACCTTCATCAAGTATGCCCTGATGGGGGAAGATGGCAGCTTTCTGGCAAACGGCAAAGTCCCCACCCCCACCGATACCATGGAGCACCTGCTGGAAGCGCTGGAAGGGATCGGCCGCCGGTATGGCGGAGAGTACGAAGAGGTAGCGGTGTCCATGCCGGGGCGGATTGACACCGCCGCGGGGATGGCCTACACCGGGGGCTCCCTGGTCTACATCCGGAATGCCCCCATAGGGCAGATGCTGGAACAGCGGCTGGGCAGGCCGGTGTGTGCGGCCAATGACGCCAAGTGCGCCGCCAACGCCGAGGCCTGGACCGGCGCCCTGGCGGACGTGCCCAACGGGGCCGTCCTGGTGCTGGGGACCGGCACCGGCGGCGCCATCGTCCTGAACCACCAGATCTGGATGGGGAATACCTTTGCAGCGGGGGAGCTGTCCTTTCTGCCGACCCGGTTTCAGGGAATCACTCATAGCCTCAGGGAGAACGCCCCGGAAGGATGGAGGTCCCTGTGGGGCAGCTACGCTTCCGCCACCGGCCTGCTCCGGGCCTACGCAGCCCGGAAAGGGATTTCCCCAGAGGGCCTGGACGGCCTGCAGTTCTTCGCGGCGTATGATGCCGGCGAGCCGGAGGCAGCCGCAGCCCTGGAGGACTTCGGGGAGATGACGGCGGCCGGCATTTATGCGGTCCAATCGTTGCTGGACCTGGGCCGGTATGCCATCGGCGGGGGCATCAGCGCCCGCCCCGAGGTCACCGACATCATCCGCACCAAGCTGGATGAGATATACGCAGGGATTCCCTTTACTGCCTTTGGCAAGCCCGAGATTGTCCGTTTCCGCTACGGCAACGACGCCAACCTCATCGGCGCTTTGCGGTTCCTGCTGCACAAAGCCTGACGCACAAGAAAAAGCCCTCTGCTCCGTGAACCGAACCAGTAAAAACGGACAATAGACAAAACGCCCCCTGTGTAGGAAAATAAACCTATACAGGGGGTGTTCGTATGTCCAGACAAAAATACAC
>CAJFNF010000012.1 GCA_904394215.1 uncultured Faecalibacterium sp. | reverse complement strand
AAACCGCGTAGTTCCGGGGTTTTTGACCACTTTTGATAAAGTTTAGCGCTTGCTGAACTGCGGAGCGCGACGGGCAGCCTTGAGGCCGTACTTCTTACGTTCCTTCATACGAGGATCGCGGGTCAGGAAGCCAGCCTTCTTCAGAACGGCACGGTTCTCCTCATTCTGCTGCAGCATGGCGCGGCTGATGCCGTGACGGATAGCGCCGGCCTGGCCGGAAACGCCGCCGCCTGCAACGCGGACCACCACATCAAACTTGTCCTCGACGCCCAGCAGGACCAGCGGAGCGCGGACAATCAGCTTCAGGGTCTCCAGACCGAAGTAGTTGTCCAGATCACGATCGTCGATTGCCTCCTTCTTAGAACTCGATCTTCTCGGGCTTCTGTGCAGCGTGAGCGTGCTCAGCACCCTTGTAGCAGTGCAGGCGGGTCAGAGCCTTGGCACCGATGGTGTTGGACGGGATCATGCCCTTGACAGCATAGGTCATGGCCAGGTTGCTGTTCTCAGCCATCAGCTTCTTGTACTGAACCTTCTTCAGGCCGCCGATGTACAGAGAGTGGGTGATGTGGAACTTCTCCTCGGCCTTCTTGCCGGTCAGGACTGCCTTGTCGCAGTTGACGATGACCACAAAGTCACCGCAATCCACATTGGGGGTGAAATCAACCTTCTGCTTGCCACGCAGCAGAACAGCAGCCTCAGCTGCGACGCGGCCCAGCGGCTTGCCGGCGGCGTCGAGCAGGTACCACTTGCGCTCGACTTCGGCGGGCTTTACGAGAGTAGTGCTCATATATATTTCCTCCTGATAAGCATTCGTAACATTTCAGGCGCCGGGGTGGGCGCGAATGATAGTATATACCATCAAAAGCTGCCTGTCAACACGATTTTTTGATTTTTTCGGTTCAAATTTATCATTCTTCCAAAATCTCTTGTTTTCTCTTGAATACGCTTGAATACTCGCATCGCATTTTTGATTTTCAGGCACAGCCTGAAAGGGGCTTTTCTTTGCGCCGCCGCTGTAAATCCGCCGTGTTTTGTGGTATACTGTAAGGTACCTTGTGTCTATCATCCATTGAAAAGGAGATTTTCCCCATGTCCACAGAAATTCGCCGCCAGACCGTCTGCTGCCTGGCCTTGTCCAGCAGGAAAGGATGGTCCCGGCATGAGTGAACAGAAAGCCATCCAGCGGCTCACCGGCCTGATGCGGAAAGCCGTCCAGGATTATGAGATGCTGGCCCCCGGAGACCGGGTACTGGTGGGCGTATCCGGCGGCAAGGACAGCGCGGCCCTGACGGTGGGGCTGGCCCTGCTGCGGGAGTACATCGGCTTCCACTATGACATCCAGGCCGTCACCCTGGACCCCCAGTTCGGGCGCCGGCCGGGGGACTATTCCCAGCTCACCGCCCTAATGGAGCGCTACGGGGTACCCTACCAGGTCCGCCGCACCGACATCGGCCCGGTGGTCTTTGAGGAGCGCCAGGAGAAAAACCCTTGCGCCCTCTGCGCCAAGCTCCGGCGGGGCGCCCTCCATACCGCGGCCCAGGAGCTGGGCTGCAACAAGGTGGCCCTGGGCCATCACCTGGACGACGCCATCGAGACCTTTTACATGAACCTGTGGCAGGAGGGCCGGATCGGATGCTTTTCTCCGGTGACCTACCTGTCCCGCCGGGATCTGACCCTGATCCGGCCCATGCTGCTGGCCACCGAATCTGAGGTCCGGGCCGCCGTCTTTGAAGAGGGCCTGCCCATCGTCAAGAGCCAGTGCCCCGCTGACGGCACCACCACCCGGGAGCGGACCAAAGAATTTGTCCAGGAGCGCTGCCGCACCGACCACGCCTTCCGCCAAAAGACCCTCCATGCCCTGCAGGAGAGCGGCATCGACGGCTGGCGCCCCCTCCACACCGGGCGGGGCTCCTTCAAGATCCAACAGCAAGACTGAGAGGCGGAGAAGAAAGTATGAACGTTCCCTTTGAGCGCCACGTCTGGGCTGAGATTGACCTGGACGTCCTGCGCTGCAATTTCCGCATCATCCGGCAGCAGGCCGGGGATCTGCCCCTGTGTGCAGTGGTCAAGGCCGACGCCTACGGCCACGGCGCCGTCCCCTGCGCCCGGGTCCTGGCCCAGGAGGGCGCCGCCTGGCTGGCGGTCAGCTGCCTGGCCGAGGCTCTGGAGCTGCGCGGGGCTGGGCAGAAGCTCCCCATCCTGATCCTGGGCCGCACCGATCCCGGCTTCGCCGCGGCACTGGCTGAACATCAGATCACCCAGTGCTGCTACTCCCTGTCCTATGCCCGGGCCCTCTCCCGGGAGGCACAGCAGGCAGGGGTGAAGGTCCAGATCCACCTGAAGGCCGACACCGGCATGGGCCGCATCGGCTTTGCCCTCCGCACCGACTTTGACGGCGCTATCCGGGAAATGCTGGAGGCAGCCTCTCTGCCGGGGCTGGAAATGACCGGCCTGTTCCAGCACTTTGCCGCTGCCGACGAGGCAGCCGACGACAGTGTGGCCTACACTGCGGAACAGCATCGGCTGTTCGTCCGGGCCTTTGAGGCCCTCCGGGCCGCCGGCCGTGAACCGGCCCTGGTCCACTGCGACAACTCCGCCGGCACCCTGCTCCATCCCGACTGGCCCCAGGGCCTGCCCCGGGAGCGCTGCATGGGCCGTCCCGGCATCATCTTATATGGCTATCCCCCCAGCGACGACGTGGCCTGCCCCGGCCTGCAGCCTGTCATGGCCCTCAAGACAGTGGTCAGCATGGTGAAAGAGCTGCAGCCCGGCCAGTCCGTGAGCTACGGCCGGCGGTTCACCGCCCAGAGGCCCACCCTGGCCGCCACCCTCTGCGCCGGCTATGCCGACGGCTATCCCCGGCTGCTCAGCGAGGGCAAGGGGGTCGTGGATCTCCAGGGCCATCCCTGCCCGGTTCTGGGCCGGGTCTGCATGGACCAGATGATGGTGGACGCCACCGGGCTGGAGGTGGCCGAGGGGGACGAAGCCACCCTCTGGGGCGGCGGCACTGCCGGCGATACCGCCGGCACCATCGCCCGGAAAACCGGCACCATCTCCTATGAAGTTCTCTGCGGGGTGGCCCGCCGTGTCCCCCGCGTCTACCTGGAAGGCGGCCGCCCGATCCAGGTGGTTGACCACCTGAACGGCTGACAGCGTCCCATTTTCCTGACTCGTTTTACGGAGGAACCCATGGCAAACAACAACATCCGCAATTTCTGCATCATCGCCCACATCGACCACGGCAAGTCCACCCTCTCGGACCGCATTCTGGAACTGACCCAGAGTGTGGACGAGCGGACCATGTCCGACCAGATTCTGGACAACATGGACATCGAGCGGGAGCGGGGCATCACCATCAAAGCCCGTGCCGTCACCATGCACTACACCGCCAGGGACGGCCAGGTCTATGAGCTGAACCTCATCGATACCCCGGGCCACGTGGACTTTGCCTACGAGGTCAGCCGCAGCCTGGCGGCCTGCGAGGGCGCCATCCTGGTGGTGGACGCCACCCAGGGCGTGGAAGCCCAGACCCTGGCCAACACCTACATGGCACTGGAGCACGACCTGGAAATCGTGCCGGTGCTGAACAAAATCGACCTGGCCAGCGCCCATCCCGACGAAGTGGCCCACGAGGTGGAGGACGTCATCGGCCTGCCCTGCCTGGATGCACCCCGGATTTCCGCCAAGACCGGCCTCAACGTGGACCAGGTGCTGGAGCGGGTGGTCTCAGACATCCCCGCCCCCAAGGGGGACCCCAACGCCCCCCTAAAGGCCCTGATTTTCGACAGCGTCTACGACAGCTACAAGGGGGTCATCGTCTACATCCGGGTCTTTGAGGGCACCGTCAAGCCAGGGGACACCATCCTGCTGATGGCCACCGGGGCCAAGTTCACCCTGGTGGAGGTGGGCCACATGGGCGCCACCAACCTCTCCCCCTGCGACCAGCTGTCCGCCGGCGAGGTTGGCTACCTCACCGCCAGCATCAAGACGGTCCAGGACACCCGGGTGGGCGACACCATCACCCTGGCCGACAACCCCACCGCCGAGGCCCTGCCCGGCTACCGCCAGGTCAAGCCCATGGTGTTCTGCGGCGTCTACCCCGCCGACGGCAAGCGGTACCCCGACCTGAAAGACGCCCTGGAAAAGCTTCAGCTCAACGACGCATCCCTGACCTATGAGCCCGAGAACAGCGCCGCCCTGGGTTTTGGTTTCCGGTGCGGCTTCCTGGGCCTGCTCCACATGGAGATCATCACCGAGCGGCTGGAGCGGGAGTTTGACCTGGACCTGGTCACCACCACCCCCGGCGTCCAGTACCGGATCACCCTCACCGACGGCACCGTCAAGATTATTTCCAACCCCTCGGAGTATCCCGATCCCTCCCAGATTGCCAAGCAGGAGGAGCCCTTTGTGGACGTCCACCTCTACACCCCCAACGAATATGTGGGCGGCCTGATGGACCTGTGCCAGC
The DNA here is from genome assembly GCA_904394215.1 of uncultured Faecalibacterium sp. Taxonomy (GTDB): domain Bacteria; phylum Bacillota; class Clostridia; order Oscillospirales; family Ruminococcaceae; genus Faecalibacterium. The sequence goes on along the minus strand of CAJFNF010000012.1, from coordinate 43,120 downwards.
AGAAGCGGGGCGTCCTGATCGACATGAAGTATCTGGACGACATCCGTGTGGACCTGCATTATTCCATGCCTCTGGGCGAGATCGTCTATGATTTCTTTGACGCCATCAAGAGCCGCAGCCGGGGCTATGCCAGCTACGACTACGAGTTCAAGGAGTACAAGGAGAGCGATCTGGTCCGTCTGGATTTCCTGCTGGCGGGAGATCCTGTGGACGCTCTGTCCATGATTGTATTCCGGGACAACGCCTACGCCAAGGGCCGCCGGATCTGCGAGAAGCTGCGGGACAACATCCCCCGGACCCTCTTCGAGATCCCCATCCAGGCAGCGGTGGGCGGCAAGATCATTGCCCGCGAAACCGTCAAGGCCCTGCGCAAGGACGTCCTGGCCAAGTGCTACGGCGGCGACATCACCCGCAAGAAGAAGCTGCTGGAAAAGCAGAAAGAGGGCAAAAAGAAGATGCGCCAGCTGGGCTCGGTCTCCCTGCCCAGCGAGGCCTTCACCGCCGTCCTCAAACTGGACAACGACGACGACTGAGCTACTTTTTCGGAGAAAAAGTAGCCAAAAAGCTTTTCAACTTGTACCGCGCAGCTGCTCCGGCTTACGTTACGTCCTGCCGGCGGTTTTGCCCCGTGCATCTTAGTCGGCGTTTGGGCTGCGCCCGGGTACCCGGAAAAGTTTGATTCAGCCCCATCATCTCTACATCCTCGTTCCCGCTCGGGACGGGGATTTTTTATTTATCATCCAAACCCACCCTACACCCTTTTCATGTTCCCCCCGCCCCCATACGTGGGCTCTAATCCACAGACGGTTCCTTCTGATTTTACCCTACAGACCACCCAGCCGCTGATGGATCGAAAGAGCAGCGACAGACAGCGAGCCCCTGTCAGGGGGTGCGGCCGCAGGCCGCAGGGGTTCATCTGCGGGCGGCGGGCGGGTTTAGATGATTAAAAATAAAATCGTTCCAAACAAAAAAATCCCCGCTCCTTGTGGGAGCAGGGATGGTTCACAGACGCCTCAATAGGCGGTATTTACAGAACAAGAGGGCAAATGATGACAGTCAGGATGCCGGCAAACACCAGGGACAGGCTGCTGACAGCCTCAGCGGTCTGGCTGATCTCGGCAGCCTTGGAGGTGCCGATGACGTGGGCCGAAGTACCAAAGGCCACGCCCTGGGCTGCAGGCCAGTGAAGCCGCAGCACTTTGCACAGCCAGGGTCCAAAGATGCTGCCCAGGATGCCGGTCAGGATGATGGCGGCGGTGGTGACGGCAGGCTCGCCGCCGGTGGATTCACTCACCACAATGCCCATGGCGGTGGTGATGCTCTTGGGCAGCAGGGATGCGGTCAGCACGTCGCCCAGGTTGCACAGGCGGGCCATCACCCACACAAAGCCCATGCTCACAAAGGTGCCGGCGGCCACCCCTGCCAGAATGGCGGGCAGGTCATAGCGCAGGCGGCTGAACTGGGCGTACAGCGGGATGGCCAGGCACACGGTGGCCGGGGTCAGCAGCCAGGAGAAGGTCTCGCAGTTGCTCTGGTACACCTCGTTGGGCATCTTGACGGCCACCAGAACCACGCCCACCACCACGGCTGCAATCAGGATCGGGTTGAAGGCGGCGATCCCCGTCTTTTTCTGGATCAGGCGGCCCACCTCGTAGGCGCCAAAGGTCAGCAGGATGGCAAACAGGGCCGACCCGGAAAAGAACTCAGTCATCAGAAACCTCCTCAGCCTGGCCCATCACGGGCTCCTCGACATCCGCGCGGGCGCTGACAAAATCCAGGATCCCCTGGGTCACCACGCCGCTCACACCAAACACCACCACCGTGGACAGCACGATGATGGCCAGAACCGCAGGCCAGACGCTGGCCAGCACAGGCCAGCTGTCCATCAGGCCCACCGCCGGGGCAATGAACAGCACCGGCATAATGCCCAGCATAAACTGGCCGCAGTCCTCCACCGAGCTCAGCTTCAGCTTGCCGCTCTCCAGGGCGATGAACAGCAGCACCAGCCCCCACACAGCGGCCGGCACCGGCAGCGGCAGCAGGGCATGCAGAGCCTCACCCACCAGGGTAAAACCAATGATCCACAAAAATTGACGCAGATAGCGCACAACAATTCCCCTCTTTTTTTATAAAAATTCCATATCAAAATTCTATATCCGCTCACCTTCTGATCGGCTATGCAGCGGTTATTGTACCACAAGCGCCCCCGCCGTACAATGTGCAAACCGCCTCATAATGTTCCCCCAAAAGGGTGGAAAAACAGTATTTTATAAACTTTGTACTACATTTGGGTGACGTTTGTTTTAATATTTGGATTTCCACCCGGGGAAACAGGCACAAAAAAGCGCCTGCTTTTCACAGGCGCAGCGCGGGATTCAGTGTTCTGCGGGCCGGTGCAGGGCCAGGGGCCGGCCATTGAGCACCGCCTCCGTCAGGGTGTCCCCCTGATAGCACAGCTTCAGCGAGAAAAACGGTGCCTCCTCTGCCAGCAGCTGGAAGAAGATTTTGTCCCCCTCCCAGATGGGCAGCTCCGGTACCTTTTCCCGGGGCACCCATTCCAGCACCCCTTCGGCGCTGTCCCCGCAGGCGGGCTCCCCTTCCCACCGGTCGGCGGTGAACAGGTGCATATACTCCCCCACCCCGTCCAGCACGAAGGTGATAATCCCCCGGTACCGCCACCGGGTCAGGGTAACGCCGGTTTCCTCCTGCACTTCCCGCAGAAGGCACTCCTCGGGGCTTTCGCAGGCTTCGAACTTGCCCCCTACCCCAATCCACTTGTCGTGGTTGCAGTCATGTTTCTTTTTGATCCGGTGGAGCATCAGCCACGCCCCGTCCCGTTCCAGGTAGCACAGGGTGGTATTTTGTGCCAGTGACATATCGCGTTTCCCTCTCTGTTTTTGTTTTCTTTTTTCTGCAAAAAGCGCCCCGCCGGGCCCGATGCCTGGCGGGGCGCCTGTATCTTGATCAAACTGTCTGGAGCTGTTTCAGGCCTTGCTGCCCTTTCGGCCGCGGCCCTTGCCCGACTGGTTCAGCTTGCGCACCAGATCATCCTGATGCCGGCGCTGCCCCGGCGTCGGTCCATGGGGATAGGGCGGGTCATCGGCCTGCGGCGCCGTCCGGGCGGTGATATCATCCACCCGCTCCAGGTTCCACTCCTGGTTGCCTCCCTTGACCTCCAGCCAAATCTGGGCCTGGGCGCCGTTGGAGGTGTTCATCCCCACCAGGTCAATGTACTTGTTGGCCAGCACGCTGCGGATCCGGGTCCGGCCGTTGCGCAGCGGCTCCAGCGCCCAGCACTGGCTCAGCCCGCTGGTGCGGCTCCACTGGTGCAGCCAGGTACCTTCCACCACACCGTCCTGAACCAGGTCAATCATCTTGCCGGTGAACCGGTTCTGGATCCGCCAGTGCCCTTCGCCTGCGTCCACAAACCGCCACTGCTGCCACGGGTGCCCGGCGTAGTCCCACAGCTGAATGAACGCGCCGTTTGCCGTGCTGAAATCCTTGACTTCCAGCACCTTTCCGTTGGGTGCTTTGATCAGGTAGTATTCGTTTTCGGATAAGACAACCTGCGATGCCCGTGCCATAAAATGACCTCTCCTTTCTGTGAGCATAGTGCCAGCTGTGTTACCTCCATTATAATAGCAGCAGCCGGTGTTGTCAATAAGAACAGTTTTTGAGATAATTCTTGATAATTTTTATACGCACTGTTTGTAATTTTAAAAAACCCCGGGCAGCCATTGGGCCAGTTCCCACCCTGCCCCAAAAGAGAGGGCATTGGCTGCCAGCGCATACAGCCAGGGATGGGGCTTTTTCCCATTCCAGGACAGTTTTCGGGCGTAGACAGCGCCCTCTGCCAGGAATACCGCCAGTTCCAGCAGCAGGTACACAGCCCCCGTCAGCAGCGGGCCCCAGTAATAGCCGCTGAGGTTCAGCAGCAGGTTCAGGGCCAATTGGGTCACCAGGTTGACCTTGAAAACCAGGGCCATCTGGGCCCGCTGCCGCAGCCCAAACACCAGCCAGCCCACCCCTGCTTCCAGCAGGATGGTCAGAACCGCCCGTACCGCCAGTCCCAGGGCCTCTCCGGCATAATCATAGGCGGGCCGGACCGTCAGAGTGTCCCCGCTCACAGAGGCTGCAAAGCGGCTGTCAAAGGCGTAGCGGCTCACCGGCTGGCTGCTGCACAGATAGCGGCCGGCATCCGGCAGCCACACCAACACATAAAAGGTCTCCGGGGGATAGTAGCTCCACACAAACCGTCCCGTCTCGGTGCAGTCCGCGTACTCTCCCAGGAAATACCAGCCCGCCGGCGCCGGATAGGACGCGAAGGCTTCAAAGGCCTCCTGGTCCCCCATCCAGTCCTGATAGTCCTCCTTCGCTGACCAGGGGCCATACTGGACCCGGTCAGACAGCAGGGTCACCTGATAGCGCTCCCCTTCCAGCCCCTGGAACAGTACCTCCACCGATGGTTTGGGCCCCATGTCTGCGGCGGCGGGCAGCGCCAGCCCGGTGCACAGCATCACCAGCGCCATCAAAAAGCAAAATGTGTTTCCCCATGGCCTTCTTTTTTTCATGGTCCGCGCCTCCCTTTGGCAGAATTTTCTATAGAGAATACGGTTTGGGACCTGCTTTCATTGCCCCCAAAGGCGTCAAAATCAAATTTCGTCCCCCGCCGCCCGGTGTATCCAGTTCACATTTTGTTCACACAGCGCGCACAAGGGCCCCTGTTTCGAGCCAAAACACCCCTTCTCTGTCGCTCCGGCGCGCACATTTTCGCTCTCTCGCTTTAGTGCAACAAAGTAAACCACTTTGCTGCAAAATGGTTTTCATAATGTACTTTGGTTCACGTTACTCCTTCAATTATTTCAGTATATTACCCCATTGACTTTACTGCTTGTTTGCGGTATAGTAAGGATGCGGAAGGGCGCGAGGCCCTCCGCGGATGAAGAATCAGGGCGCGGGGCGTTCACCCCGGCCTGAAAATAAAAAGGCCCTTCGCGGCCGCAAAAATTTGTGGAGGTTTGCACATGTTGTACTGTTACATTCTGGGTTGTGGCATTGCCTGTCTGATCTTCACCGGCATCAGCAGCATGGATACTGTGGATGTCAAGCCGGTCGAGATCGCCATCAATACGCTGCTGTGGCCTGTGGCCCTGGTTCGCCGTCTGGTTCGCTCCAACGGCACCGGTTCCATGCGGATGCACGCCGCACGCTGATTGCAGCAAAAGACAGATGACCTAAAACCCGAAAGGGCCGCTGTTCCCGGGAGTTTCCCGCCGGAACAGCGGCCCTTTTTTGATGCAATCAGCCAAAAGCCAGCCAGGGGGCCTGTATTTTTCGGTGGAGTATGCTATACTGATAGCAAATACGGCGCGGGCTGACAGCCCGTCCAAAAAGCGAGGTAAAGGATCATGAAGGAATATGCATTCGGCATCGACCTGGGCGGCACCACCGCCAAGGTCGGTCTGTTCACCACCGCAGGCGCCCTGCTGGAAAAGTGGGAAGTGCCCACCGACAGCTCTGAGAAGGGCATCCGCATCCTGCCCAACCTGGCAGCAGCCATTCTGGGCAAGATGGAGGAAAAGGGCCTGACCCCCGACCAGGTGGAGGGCGTGGGCATCGGCGTTCCGGGCCCTGTCCAGAAGTCCAGCGTAGTGCCCATTGTCTGCGCCAACCTGGGAGGCTGGGGCCAGCAGGACGTGGCCGCCAACCTCTCGGGCCTGCTCAACGGGATGAAGGTCCTGGTGGGCAACGACGCCAACGTGGCGGCCCTGGGTGAGATCTGGATGGGCGCAGCCAAGGGCTGCCGCAGCGCCGTCATGGTGACCCTGGGCACCGGCGTGGGCGGCGGTGTCATTGTAGACGGCAAGGTGGTGGAGGGCGCCCACGGCGCCGGCGGCGAGATCGGCCACATCACCGTCAACCGCCACGAGACCGCCTGCTGCGGCTGCGGCAAGCGGGGCTGCCTGGAGCAGTATTCCAGCGCCACCGGTGTGGTCCGCTGCATGAAGCTGCTGCTGGAAGAGAACCCCGACACCCCCTGCACCCTGCGGGGCACCGACTTTGCCGCCAAGGATGTCTTTGACGCAGCCCGGGCCGGCGACCCCCTGGCTGCCAAAGAGGTGGATCAGATGACCGACCTGCTGGGCCTGGCGCTGGCCTCCATTGCTTCCACCACCGACCCCGAAGTCTTCCTGGTGGGCGGCGGCGTTTCCCGGGCCGGGGATGTGCTGTTCCAGCCCCTGGCTGCGCACTACAAGGAGTATGCCTTCAAATCCTGCCGGGAGATCCCCATCAAGCAGGCCAGCCTGGGCAACGACGCCGGCATCTACGGCGCAGTCCGGCTGATTGTGGGCGCCTGATTCTGCTGCCCGCTTTCCTCTTCCCCATCATTGCAGAAAGGAGACCGCCATGCTGAACCTTCTGAAAAAAGCCTTCTGGGTTCCCTATGAGCCCGCCGACGTCTACCCCACCGTGGAAAAAGCACACCAGGCCATCGCCCGCTACTGCCAGCAGAACGGAATGACCTGCAGCTTCCCCAGCGATGACGAGGTCCTCCTGGACGGAAAGCCCTATGAAATTTACCGCGGCTACGAAACCGGTAGCCGGGGCAACTACGGCGTCAAGTGCCGTGAAAAGTAACCTCTGAAAAAGCAAAACAGCCGCCGCCCTTCGACCGAAAGGCGGCGGCTGTTGTTTTGTCTGATTGGGGCGGAATTACTTGGCGTATTCCACGGCGCGGCTCTCGCGGATGACATTGACCTTGATCTGGCCGGGATAATCCAGGCTTTCCTCGATCTTGCGGGCAATGGTCCGGGCCAGCAGGATGACCTGATCGTCCCCGATGACATCGGGCTTGACCATGATCCGGACCTCGCGGCCGGCCTGGACAGCAAAGGCCTGTTCCACGCCCTCAAAGCCGGAGGCAATCTCTTCCAGGTTCTCCAGGCGGCGGACATAGCTCTCCACGTTTTCACGGCGGGCGCCGGGACGGGCAGCGCTGATGGCGTCGGCAGCCTGGACGATGAAGGCCAGGGGCGTCTTGGGCTCCACATCCCCGTGGTGGGCCTCCACAGCGTGGATGACCTGGGGGTTCTCCTTGTACTTGCGGCAGATGTCCACGCCGATCTGGACGTGGCTGCCCTCGATCTCGTGATCCAGGGCCTTGCCGATGTCATGCAGCAGGCCGGCACGCCGGGCCATAGTGACATTGACACCCAGCTCGCTGGCCAGCAGGCCGGCCAGCCAGGCCACTTCCATGCTGTGGGCCAGGGCATTCTGGCCAAAGCTGGTGCGGTACTTCAGGCGGCCGATCAGCTTGACCAGGTCGGGGTGCAGGCCGTGGATGCCCAGCTCCATGACAGCCCGCTCGCCTTCCTTCTTCATCTGGATTTCCAGCTCGCGGCGGCACTTTTCCACCGTCTCCTCGATACGGGCGGGGTGGATGCGGCCATCGCCGATCAGGCGCTCCAGGGTCATGCGGGCCACTTCGCGGCGGGTCTGGTCGAAGGAGGACAGGGTGATGGCTTCGGGGGTATCGTCGATGATGAGATCCACGCCGGTGGCGGTCTCCAGGGCCCGGATGTTCCGGCCCTCACGGCCGATGATCCGGCCCTTCATCTCATCGCTGGGCAGGGGCACCACCGTGACGGTGGTCTCGCTGGAATGATCGGCGGCGCACCGGCTGATGGCCTGGGCGATCATGTTCCGGGCGATGTTCTCGCAGTCGTCCTTCAGGTCCGACTCATAGGTGGCAACCCGCAGGGCCTTCTCGTGGGCCAGCTCCTCGTCCACCTTGTTCAGCAGGACTTCCCGGGCGTCGGCCTGGCTCAGGCCGGCCAGGGTTTCCAGCCGCTCCATCTGCTTGGCACGCAGCTGGTCGGCTTCGGCCAGGTGGGCCTCTGCCTCAGCCATCCGCTTCTTGACGTCCTCTTCCCGTTTTTCCAGGGCCTCGGTCTTTTTGTCCAGGGCGTTTTCCTTCTGGTCGATCCGGTTCTCCTGCCGGCTGATTTCAGCCCGGCGCTGCTTGATTTCCCGGTCGGCCTCGGCCTTCTGGGCATCCACATCCGCCTTCATCCGGAACACTTCGTCCTTGGCTTCGAGAATGGCTTCCTTCTTCTTCTGGGTGGCCGTCTTGATCGCCTCGTTCACCAGCCGGGTTGCCTCGGCCTCTGCACTGCCGATCTGGGCCTCTGCGGTCTTTTTGCGGTAGTTGAACCCGCCAAAAAAGCCCGCGGCTGCGCCGACAGCAAGTGCAACGAGGGCGATCACGACAGTGATAACAATCGTGGTCGCTTCCATTGTTTCGTTCTCCTCAAATTCAAATGGTTTGTGGAGATGCTGCGGCAGAGCGCGGGCATAAACCTATTTTATGATCTATAAGTGAGCCTTTGATCCAAAAAAGACAACAAAACCGCGCACACGAACAAAACCGGCGCACGGGTCGGCGGCTTCCAAGTTACAGTTTCAAGCTTATAAATATAAAACGAGCGTCCATTGGCTCGGTTCGTCTGGGGACAGTGGCCCTGCGAGCAGCATCTGGTAGGGTGCACCAGGCCGCCAGGGCCCGATGCAGTCCCGGGACAGGCCCGCAGCCTCCCGCTCCATTGTCGGGCTCAGCCGCCGCCTGTCCTTCCAAAGAGGCCGCCCTCTGCATCTACAGTCAGGAAGCCCCATTGTTTCTACTGTTTACTAGTTTACGAAACATCCCTCTGCTTGTCAAGTGGAATCAGGCGAAACCCGGCAGGATTTTTTTGCCGCTGGGAGAAGCTGTTTCGAAACCCGAATGACCCCCGGCCTGCGGTTGCAATCCGGGTGCGAAATGTGTATATTTATACCGTACTACAGCCGGTCCCCCGTCAGGGGATGGGGCAGGCCGGCCACAAGCGCATCCGGATGATGCCGCACCCATGAGGAGGGAAATCCATGGAGATCCGCACTGCCCGCCCTGACGACCTGGAAGCCGTCACCGCCATTGAAGCCGCCTGCTTTCCCCCGGCCGAAGGGGCCGGCCGGGAGAGCCTGGCCGGACGTCTGGCCGTCTATCCCAACCACTTCTGGCTGCTGACCGACGGCGGAACCGTCATCGGCTTTGTGAACGGGATGGTCACCGACCAGCCCGACCTGCTGGACGAGATGTACGACCACCCCGCCCTCCACTGTGAAACCGGCGCCTGGCAGATGATCTTCGGGGTGGACACCCTGCCGGCCTACCGCCGCCGGGGCTGCGCCGCCCGGCTGCTGGAATACGTCATCGCCCAGGCCCGGGCCCAGGGCCGCAAGGGCCTGGTGCTGACCTGCAAGGACCGGCTGGTCCACTACTATGCCAAATTCGGATTTGTCAGCGAGGGCGTCTCCCAGTCCACCCATGGGGATGTCACTTGGTACCAGATGCGGCTCCGGTTCTAAATTGCAGACCGGAGTGGAATAGCGCCATTTATTTATACAGTTCGTAAACATCAAAAAGCCTGCAGGCCATTTTTCAATGTCCGCAGGCTTTTTGTCTGCCGGCAGGGCCTCCCATCCCTTTCACCGTATCTCCAAATGAAATATTTTTGCAATGTTTCGAGCCGTTTGTGCGTTGTGCTGTAGCAAAAGGGGGCGGATTCTGCGGTTTCTCCATTGCGGCTGTTTTCAGGTAAGGGATACAATGGACACAGAAAACAGACAAGGAGGAGTACAGGCATGGATTTTATCACCGTCAAGGGCCAGAAAGCAGGCCCCATCGGCCAGGGAACCTGGTACCTGGGGGAGAACCCCCACACTTTTTCCCGGGAGTGCAGCGCGCTGCAAGCGGGCATCGAGGCGGGCATGACCCTGCTGGATACCGCCGAGATGTACGGCGACGGCGCAGCAGAACAGCTGCTGGGCCAGGCCATCCGCGGCTACGACCGGGAGAGCCTGTACCTGGTCTCCAAAGTCTACCCGTTCAACGCCGGCCGCCGGAACATCTTCAAGAGCTGTGAGGCTTCCCTGCGCAGGATGGGCACCGATTATCTGGACCTCTATCTGCTCCACTGGCGGGGCTCGATCCCCCTGGCCGAGACGGTGGAATGCATGGAGGAGCTGAAAGCCAAAGGCCGCATCCGCAGCTGGGGCGTCTCCAATCTGGACAAGGGGGACATGCTGGAGCTGTTTCAGGTGTCCCGGGGCGCCCACTGCCTGACCGACCAGGTGCTCTATCATCTGGGCAGCCGTGGGGTGGAATACGATCTTCTGCCCTGGCTGCAGCAGCAGGGGATGCCCATGATGGCCTACTGCCCGCTGGCACAGGGCGGCTCCCTGCGGCGGGGGCTGCTGACCCACCCGGCGGTGCAGGCCTGCGCCCAGGCCCATGATGCCAGCCCCCAGCAGATTCTCCTGGCCTTCCTGCTGAGCCACCCGGGGGTCCTGCCCATTCCCCGCAGCTCTTCCCCCCAGCACACCCTGGACAATGCGGCGGCGGCCAGCATCGTCCTGACCCGGCAGGAACTGGCAGCCCTGGACCGTGCATTCCCGCCGCCCAGCCGCCCCACCCCTCTGGATATTGTATAATGCACCCGGAAAGGAGAAGGTTTTATGAGTGAATCCCCCAAGATCATCCGCATCAAGGACGCCGACAACGTAGCGGTAGCCGTCCATGATCTGCCCGCCGGGGTGGAGGTCATGCCCGGCCTTTGCACCCGCGATCCCATCCCCCAGGCCCACAAAATTGCCCTGCAGGACATCCCGGCCGGCGGCGAGATCATCCGGTACGGCGTGGTGCTGGGCTATGCCAAGGCAGACATCCCGGCCGGCAGCTGGATCAATGAGCACATGCTCAACCTGCCCGAGAGCCCCTCTCTGAAGGACCTGCCTTACGCCACCAACCTGGTTCCCGTTGATCAGCTGCCCGCCCCCACCCGTACCACCTGGATGGGCTACCGCAACAAAACCGGCCCCGCCGGCACCCGCAACCTGCTGGGCATTGTGACCACCGTCCAGTGCGCCGCAGGCGTGCTGAAGGTGGCGGTGGAACGCATCCGCCGGGAACTGCTGCCCAAGTATCCCAACGTGGACGGGGTGGTGGCAGTCACCCATCCCTATGGCTGCGGCGTGGCCATCAATGCCCCTCTGGCCAATATTCCCATCCGGGCAGTGACCAACCTGATCCGCCACCCCAACTTCGGGGGTGAGATCATGGTGGTGGGCCTGGGCTGCGAAAAGCTGACCTACGACCGGGTGCTCCCCCCCGAGGATATCACCCCTGAAAACGTGCTGACCCTGCAGGATTACGCCGGTCACGACGCCATGATGCAGGCGATTCTGGATATGGCAGACAAAAAGCTCCAGCGCCTCAACCAGCGCCGCCGGGAGGAGCTGCCCCTCAGCGAACTGCTGATCGGGATGCAGTGCGGCGGCAGCGACGCCTTCAGCGGCATCACCGCCAACCCCAGCGCCGGCTACGCCGCCGACATGCTGGTGCGGGGCGGCGCCACCGTCCTGTTCAGCGAGGTCACCGAGGTCCGGGACGGCGTGCCCATGCTGGCCGCCCGCTGTGTTGACAAGCACACCCGGGACCGCCTGGCCGAAGAGATGCAGTGGTACGACGACTATCTGGCCGCAGGCGGGGTGGACCGGGACGCCAACCCCACCCCGGGCAACAAGAAGGGCGGTCTTGCCAACATTGTGGAAAAGGCCATGGGCTCCATTGCCAAGTCGGGCACCAGCCCCATCGTGGAGGTGCTCTCCCCTGCCCAGCGCCCCACCAAGCACGGCCTGATCTATGCGGCCACCCCCGCCAGCGACATTGTCTGCGGCCCCAGCCAGACCGCCAGCGGCATCGGCCTGCAGGTGTTCATGACCGGCCGGGGCACCCCCTACGGGCTGGATATCTGCCCGGTGATCAAGGTGTGCAGCCGCACCGAGATGAAAGAGCACTGGTTTGACCTCATCGACATTTCGGCCGGCCAGATCGCCACCGGCGAAAAGACCATCGCTGACGTGGGGCAGGAGATCTTCGACATGATCCTGGATGTGGCCAGCGGCACCCGCCAGCCCTACAGCGATCAGTACGGGTTCCACAACGATCTGTGTATTTTCAACCCTGCCCCCATCACCTGAACATCCCGTTTGATCCCATCGGAAAGGAGCGTTTTTCTTGGCAATCCATGTTGTAAACGAGGCCCGTCGCTGCCTGCACTGCAAAAAGCCCATGTGCCGCGAGGGCTGCCCCATCCATACCCCCATCCCCGATATGATCCAGATGTTCCTGAACGGCAAGCTGGATGAAGCGGGCCAGATGCTCTTTGACAACAATCCCCTCAGCGTGGTCTGCTCCCTGGTCTGCGACCATGAGAAGCAGTGCGAGGGCCACTGTGTCCGGGGCCTCAAGGGGGAGCCGGTCCACATCTCCAGCATCGAAAACTACATCTCGGACAGCTATCTGGACCGGGTCCAGATTGAGCGTGAAAGCCGCAAAAACAAGCGGGTAGCCATCATCGGCTCCGGCCCGGCAGGCATCACCATCTCGGTGCTGATGGCCCAGAAGGGCTACGACGTCACCCTCTTTGAGAGCCGGGACAAGATCGGCGGTGTGCTGCGGTATGGAATCCCCGACTTCCGCCTGCCCAAGACCATCCTGGACCGGTACAAGACCCAGCTGGTGCAGCTGGGCATCAAGATCCGCCCCAACACCGTCATCGGCTCCACCCTGACCCTGGATGACCTGCAGCGGGACGGCTACAAAGCCATCTTCATCGGCACCGGCGTCTGGCGGCCCCACAAGCTGAACATTCCCGGCGAGAGCCTGGGCAATGTACATTTCGCCATCAACTATCTGCAGAACCCGGACGTCTACGACCTGGGCAACGACCTGGTGGTCATCGGCGCGGGCAACTCGGCCATGGATGTGGCCCGTACCGCCCTGCGCAAAGGGGTCCGGCATGTAACCGTCTTCTGCCGCCGGCTCCAGGCGGCTGCCAGCGCCCGGGAGATCGACTACGCAGTGGCCGACGGGGTGGAATTCCTCTACGGCGCCCGGCCGGTGGAGATCACCGACGACGGGGTGCGCTACCAGATGGCCAGCTTTGACGAGGCCGGCAACGTCACCCAGCTGAGCGAGCCCCAGTTCTTCCCCTGTTCCAGCGTCATCGTGGCGGTGAGCCAGGGCCCCCTGAACCGGATCGTCAGCACCACCAAGGGCCTGGAAACCAGCGACCGCGGCCTGCTGACCACCGACGAAAAGGGCGAGACCACCCGCCCCGGCGTCTTTGCCAGCGGCGATGTGGTGCTGGGCGCCCGCACGGTGGTGGAAGCCGTCAAGTATTCCAAAGAAGTGGCCCAGGCCATGGACGAATACCTGCAGACGGTGGATTGATAAAGCCATTAACTCCTCCTAATTTTTCCCTGCCAAGCACAAGGCCCTGCCGGATACCGGCAGGGCCTTGTGCATTTGTTTGGAAAGGGAAACGGGTAAAGCGCCTCAGCGCACCAGGCAGGGCTTTTTGTGGTCGTATTTCCAGCCCGGGATCAGGTACTGCATGGCCATACTGTCATCCCGGTCGTGGCTGGGCAGGCGGTTGTACAGGGCGTTGGCCTCCATCACCCGGTCCATATTCAGGTGGACCCCCAGACCAGGCCCTTCCGGAACCTGGAGCCTGCCGCCCCGGATTTCAGGGGTATCTTCCAGCAGGTTCTGGCCGTCCTGCCAGATCCAATGGGTATCCAGCGGCGCGGGCTGCCCGGCTGCCGCTGCCCCCACCTGGGCAAAGGCAGCTAAGGTGATGTCGAAATGGTTGTTGGAATGGACGCCCCAGGTCAGCCCCCACTGCTCCAGCATCTGGGACATCCGAATGGTGCCGTCAAAGCCCCAGAAATGGGGGTCTGCCAGGATGATGTCGCAGGCGTTGAGGCTGACGGTGTGGTAGAGCTGCCGCCAGTTGGTGGCGATCATGTTGGTGGCCACCTGGAACTGGGTGGCATTTTTGAACTCCCGCATGATCTCCCGGCCGGAATAGCCCTCCTCCGGGCCGCAGGGGTCCTCCACATAGGTGATGACATCGTGCATCGGGCGGCACAGACGGATGGCCTCGGCCAGGCTCCAGGCGCCGTTGGGGTCGATGTTGATGCGGGCGTCGGGATACAGTTTTTTCAGTGCCCGCAGCCCCTCCATCTCCTCTTCGCCGGCCAGCACGCCGCCCTTGAGCTTGAAGTTGGTGACGCCGTATTTTTCATGCACCGCCTGGGCCTCCTCGGCCAGCCGGCCGGGGGTCAGGATCTCCTGCCGCCGCAGCCGGAACCAGGGGTCGCTGCTTTCGCTCTCGTCCAGATAGGGGATGCCGGGGCCGGTGTACTTGCGCTTATCCGACACATAAAACAGATAGCCAAGAAGCTCCACCTCGCTGCGCTGTTTGCCCTCCCCCAGCAGCTGGCACATGGGGACGCCGGCAAACTGGCCCATCAGGTCCAGCATGGCGCACTCGATGGCCCATTCGCTCTTGACCACAAATTTCAGTTTGGCAATGTCCAGCGTCTGCAGATCCCCTTCGCCCCCCGGCCGGGTGAGCTTGTGGATCTGCTGGAGCACCTGCCGGTAGCAGGCCACCGGCTGGCCCTCCACCAGGGGGCGGACGGCGTTGAGGCTTTCACAGGTAAAATCACCGCCGTGGATCTCGCCGATACCGATGTGGCCGGCGCTGTCTTTCAGGATGACAATGTTGCGGGTGAAGCAGGGCGCATGGGCCCCGCTGAGGGTCATCAGCATGCTGTCGTATCCCGCCACCGGGATGACCTGCATGGAGGTGATGACTGGAGAAGAAACAGACATAGACAACCTCCGGGTTCAATCCAAATCAAAAGGCGGCACGGGCATATCCGCCTGTGCCGCCCATCAGAAAGGAGCAGATAGATTTAAGGATTGGAATAAAAGGAATGAGGGTAAGAATGTAAGGAAAAACGGTAGAAAAAGAATTTAGCGGATCAATGCAACTGCCACGTCGTTGACGTTGGTGCCGGTGGGCCCGGTCACAACCAGACCGCCGACCGCCTGCATCGCATGATAGGCGTCGTTGTCGGCCAGCACCTGATGGACCTGCAGCCCGCAGGCGGCCAGAGCTGCCAGGGTGTCGCCGTCCACATAGCCGCCTGCCGCATCGGTGGGGCCGTCGGTACCGTCCGAGCCCACGCTGAAGACAGCAGCGTTTTCCATCCCGGCAATGCCGGGGGCTGCTGCCAGCGCCAGCTCCTGGTTGCGTCCGCCCAGGCCTTTGCCGGTCAGCTGAACCACCGTCTCGCCTCCCGCCAGGAAGGCCAGCGGCTCGCCGTCGCCGGCATGGGTCTTGAGGATGGATGCCAGGAAGGAGCCCGCTTCTTTGGCCTGGCAGCAGAGCTGGTCGGTCAGAATCACAGGCCGGTAGCCCAGGCTGCGGCAGGCCGCAGCCGCGGCGGAGCAGAGTTCCCGCACGCTGCCGGTGATCCGGGTCTCCACATGGTCAAGCTGCTTGGGGGTCTCCTGATGGAGACAGGCCATGGCAGCTTCGCTGAGCCTGAGGCCATATTTCTCCACCACCGCCAGCGCGTCGGCGCAGGTGCTGGAGTCGGGACAGGCAGGCCCCGAGGCGATCATGTCCAGAGGGTCCCCCAGGATATCCGACAGCACCACTGCATAGACCCGGGCCGGGGCACAGGCCTGGGCAAACCGCCCGCCCTTGACCCCCGACAGGCGCTTGCGCACCGTGTTCATCTCCACGATGTCCGCGCCGCAGGCCAGCAGCTGGCCGGTGATGTCCTGGAGCTCTTCGCCCGGGATCAGCGGCTTTTCAAACAGGGCGCTGCCGCCGCCGGACAGCAAAAACAGCACCGTGTCTTCCGGCTTTGTGCCGGCCACCAGATCCAGCGCCGCCTGGGTGGCCCGGAACGAATTCTGGTCAGGGACAGGGTGCCCCGCTTCATAGCAGGTACAGCGGGGCAGCTCTCCCTTGACGTGGTCATACTTGGTGACCACCACACCGGCGGTCAGCTGATCACCCAGGCAGTTCACAGCAGCATGAGCCATCTGCCAGGCCGCTTTTCCTGCGGCCACCAGCAGCACCCGCCCGGGGAAGGCGCGCCCTTCCAGTGCGCGGCGGACTGCTTCATCCGGCAAAACGGCGTGGATCGCCTGCTGGAT
Organism: uncultured Faecalibacterium sp.; assembly: GCA_904394215.1. GTDB lineage: Bacteria > Bacillota > Clostridia > Oscillospirales > Ruminococcaceae > Faecalibacterium. The sequence goes on along the minus strand of CAJFNF010000012.1, from coordinate 26,997 downwards.
GATGGTGTCGGCATCTTGGCGTAAACGGCTGTTCATGGCAAATCCTTCCTTGTTTTGTTTCTGTTGGGGATCAGGTTCAGCGGCCGATCTGGATGCCGGTCAGCTTCTCGTAGTAGTGTGCGATGCAGCTGTGGTCATTCTGGCCTTCGCCCTGGTTGTGCAGCCACTGCAGCACTTCCTGGACCTCGGCGGTCATGGGCACCGGTGCGCCGATGGCATGGGCGCAGTCCAGAGCGTTGTTCAGGTCCTTGATGTGGAGGTCGATCTTGAAGCCGGGCTTCACGTTGCCCTCGATCATCATGGGAGCCTTGGCGTTCATAACGGTGGAGCCTGCCAGGCCGCCCCGGATGGCTTCAAACACCAGCTGGGGATCCACACCGGCCTTCTGGGCCAGGGTCAGGGCCTCGGCCAGGGCCTGGATGTTGCAGGCCACAATGATCTGGTTGGCCAGCTTGGTGGTGTTGCCTGCGCCTACTTCGCCGCAGCGCACCACACTGGTGCCCATGGCACCCAGCAGATCCTTGTACTTGTCAAAGACTTCCTGCTTGCCGCCCACCATGAAGGACAGGGTGCCGTCAATGGCCTTGGGCTCACCGCCCGAGACAGGGGCGTCCAGCATCTCGATGTTCTTCTCTGCCAGGACGGCAGCGATCTTCTTGCTGGCCACAGGGTTGATGGAGCTCATGTCGATGAAGACGGTGCCCGGACGCATGTGGGCAGCCACGCCGTCCTCTCCCAGCATCACTTCTTCCACCTGGGGAGAGTTGGGCAGCATGGTCATCACCACGTCGCACTGCTCACCGATTTCGGGCTGGGTAGCGGGAATTGCGCCATAGGTGGCCAGCTCCTTCATGGGGGCCTCGGTGAGGTTGTTGACCATCAGATTGTAGCCTGCCTTCAGCAGGTTCCTTGCCATGGGCTTGCCCATAATACCCAAACCAATCAGACCGATTTTCATAGAATATACCTCTCTTTCCATTCAAGCAACAAAGGATTGTGTATGTATATCTCAGAGCAGATCCATCTGCTCCAGTACCTTGCGGAGCTTCTCCTTGTCCTCAGGACACAGCTCCTGGATGGGGTCCAGGCACTTGCCCACCGGCAGGCCCTGCATCACCAGAGCCTCCTTGATGGTCTGGGGGAAGGTGCCCATGTTGGTGGCGATCCGCAGCGGAGCCAGCTTGTACTGGGCCTCCAGTGCCCCTGCATAATCGCCGTCCTCCCACTTGTCGTAGATGTCGGCAGTGATGCGGGGCGCCACGTTGGCGCAGCTGGCAATGGCGCCGGTGGCGCCGTACTGCAGCGCCGCATAGATCAGGGTGTCGCGGCCCATCAGCACATTGAAATGATCCCGCTGGTCAGCGGTCAGCCGGAGATATTCCTCGGCGTTGGTCATATCGCCGGTGGAGTCTTTCACCGCCACAATATTCTTGCAGTCCCGCGCCAGCCGGGCCACGGTGGCGGGGGCAATGGTGACGTTGGTCTTGGGCTTGTTGTTGTACAGAATCACCGGCATCTCGGTGCTGTCGGCGATGGTCTTGTAATAGGTGTACAGCTCTTCCTGGGTCTGGCTGATAAACATGGGGGTCAGCACGCTGACTGCATCGTAGCCCCCAACCTGTTCCACCAGCTTGATCAGCCGGATCACCCCGCGGGTGGTGATGTGGTTGCAGCCTGCAAACAGCTGGATCGGGCGGCCCTTGCGGGTGGTCTTGCCGGCCACCGCCTCCTTGACAGTGGTGAGGATCTTGACAAACTCGTCCTCATTGACTGCGTAGAACTCGCCGGTGGTTCCCAGGGGGAACAGGCCATGCACGCCATTGTCCACCAGACGCCTGCTCATCATTGCCAGGGCCTCATAATTGACCGACCCATCCTGATGGAAGGGGGTAATGATGGGGGGCGTAATCCCGTATGGAACAAACGCCATAAATATCATCCTTTCTTGTCCATTTGCCGGGCGTCGTCAGAGGCTCCGCTTTTCCTTGCCCGCACTGGTTTTTGTGTTTCTGATGATTTCATTATAGGCTTCTGATGGTACAAAACAAGCGGCACAAACGCCAAAGCAGCTTTGGGCATTTCATGGCAATTGGCCAGTTTTTCAGTTTCCATTTCATTCATCATTCTTGCCATTGCAAGATGAAATGTTTGCCCGGCCGCAGGTCAAACATCAATCCCCAGTTTTTTGATTTTGCGCCAGAGGGTGGTGGTGCTGATGCCCAGCTCCTGGGCGGTAACCGCCCGGTTGCCGTCATTGCGGGCCAGCGCCTCGGTAATCCGCTGGGCCTCCCGGCTCTGGCTGAAAGTGGAAACAGTCTCTTCCCGGGAAACCGTGTACTCGGGGAACATTTGCTGCCACAGCCGGCGGATGGCGCCCTCGTCAATGCTGCGGTGGGCGGCGGTCAGAACCAGCCGCTCCATGAAACTGTTGACCTGGATGATATTGCCCGGCCAATCATAATGCAGCAGTTCCTCCATGCCGCCGTTGGTGATGACATGATAGCGGTGGTAGGCCTCGCAGGTCCGGCGGAAGGTCCTTTTCAGGATGTCTTCCAGGTCCTCAGGGCGCTTTTTCAGCGGCGGCAGGTCGATCCGCAGCCCGGACAGCAGGTAGTACAAATCCGACCGGAACTGGCCGGCACAGGCCATCTGCCACAGGTCGCTCTCGGTGGTGACAATCAGCCGCACATGGATCTGTACCGGGCGCTCCAGGTTGCGCTGGATGATCCGGTGGTAACGGATGGCCTGGTAGATGTTGGACTGGGCGCTGTAAGAAAGCTTCTCGATCTCCTGGAGCATCAGGGTACCGTTTTCCGCCATGCCGAAAACCCCCAGGTTCACGTCCCCGTCCTTGCCCTTGTAGCCGGTGCCAAACAGGGTTGACATCTGCTCTTCCGGTTCCAGGCTGGCGCAGTTGAGCTGAACAAAAGGACCGGTGCGGTTGACCCCGTTATTGTGGATGCACTGGGCCAGCAGCCGGGTTTCAGAGCCCTGGGGGCCGGTCAGCAGGATGGGGTTTTCGGACTGGCTGAACAGCCGGGCCTGCTCCACCGCCCGGGCCATCATGGGAGAGCGGTGGTAGACGTTGTCAAAGGTGCGCTGGGCCAGGTTCCCGGTCAGCAGCACCCCATCCTCCACCGCAGGGTCCAGCTGAATGGTCCGGTGTACCCGGTGGCAGGAAAAGATTGCGCTGTCAATGCGGCCGCTTTCCAGCTGGACGGGGGCCAGAATCGCCACCATGGCCTGCGCCCGGATGTGAAGGAACGTGGAATAGTTGGTGCCGTTTTTCAGCACGTTTTCCACCACCTCCCGCTCCAGGCCCGGGAGCACCTCCCACAGGGGCCGGCCCTTGAGCGCTTCGAAGCTGGTTTCCAGGTCCCGCAGGATAATGTCGTTGCACTTGGTCACAAGGCCGGTCCTGCTGACCTGAATGTATCCGTCGGTGGTGTTGTTGAGCAGCGCGTCAATCTGGGCGTTGGCCCGCTGGTTGTTTTCGTTGGCCTGCAGGGCAACCTCTGCGTTTCGGATGGCATTCTGGAAGGAATCGTCACTGAAATCCAAAAACAGGCAGGCGGTCCCGGCCTCCTTGGCCATTTCCACCGTCCTGTCCCCTCCGATGATCACATCGGGGTGGGTATTCAGGGCCTCACGATTGACCTTTTCGTACTCTTCTTCGGTGCGGTAGACATGGATTTCCAGATTGACGTTGAACAGCAGATTGCAGCAGCTGGTGTCGCAGAGCATATCCTGGACCACCACCAGCGCCACACGGGGGCAGGGCTTGTCGGTGAACTGGCGCGCTTTGCGCAGCAGCATACCGATTCCCTGGGCGGTCAGCCGGACGCTGACCACCGGCACATTCAGGCCCGACCGAATCCGCAGCGCCTGCAGCCCCCGGGCAATCAGAATCACCGCTCCCCGGCGGATGGATGCTTCCGCCTCTTCCACCGCCCGTTCGGTGGTGATGCAGCGGATTTCTGCAATGGCGTCATGGCCGGAGGCCTGCACCTGCGCCCGGCTGACAAGATCCTCTTTGGGCAGCAGCATCGCAATGTGATTCATAAACGGCTCCTTTCTGCGGATTCCGGGCAGCGCAGGGAAAACAGCCCTTCCCCGCTGCAGTCCAATCCAAAACAACCGGCATCAATGAAACAATTATAACAGAATTCTTTCAAAAAAGCGCCCTTCAAAGCAAGGTCCTGCTTTGAAGGGCGCTCCTCTCATGCAACGATGTATTCCCTCAGAATCTGGCTGTTCAGCGAACCAGACAGGGCTTCTTGGGGTCAAACTTCCAGCCGGGGATCAGATACTGCATGCCCTTGGCATCGTCCCGGGCGCCCAGGCAGTTGTCCAGATACAGCTTGTTGGCCCTCATGACCTGATCGCGGTCCACTTCGATGCCCAGGCCCGGCTTCTTGGGCAGGTCGATGCAGCCGCCCACAATCTGCAGAGGCTCTTTGGTGAGACGCTCCCGGCCTTCCTGCCAGATCCAGTGGGTGTCGATGCCGTTCATCCGGCCGGGGATGGCGGCGGCGCACTGCACCACCATGGCCAGGCTGATGTCGAAGTGGTTGTTGGAGTGGCAGCCCCACATCAGGCCGAAGTCATTGCACAGCTGGCCCACACGCACCGAGCCGTTCATGGTCCAGAAATGGGGATCGGCCAGGGGGATATCCACGCTCTGCAAGGCGATGGTGTGGCACATCTGCCGCCAGTCGGTGTTGATCATGTTGGTGGCGGTGGGCATCATGGTGGCCTTGCGGAACTCAGCCATCACCTCGCGGCCCGAGAAGCCGTCCTCTGCGCCCACAGGATCCTCGCAGTAGGCCAGGCACTTCTTCAGCTCAGGGGCAATCTCCAGGGCTTCCTTCAGGCTCCAGCATCCGTTGGGGTCCAGGTCCACCCGGGCCTCAGGGAAGGCTTCCTTGATGGCCTGCACTGCCTTGACCTCTTCTTTGGGCGGCAGCACGCCGCCCTTGAGCTTGAAGTCCTCAAAGCCGTACTTCTCGTGGGTGGCCTTGGCCAGTGCCACAATGGCCTCAGGGGTCAGGGCCTCCTCATGGCGCAGGCGGTACCAGTCGCAGTCTGCGTCCGGCTCTTCCTCATAGGGCAGATCGGTCTTTTTGCGGTCTCCGATATAGAACAGATAGCTCAGGAAGCGCACCTTTTCCCGCTGGATGCCGTCCCCCATCAGAGCGGCGGCAGGCACGTCCAGGAACTTGCCCAGCAGGTCCAGCAGCGGGGCCTCGATGGCAGTAACCACATGCACACCGGTGCGCAGATCAAAGGTCTGGTTGCCCCGCACATCGTCCTTGATGTTGGCGTTCAGCCATGCGCGGACCTTGTTCAGGGTCTGTTTATAGTCGCCGATGCTGGTTCCCACCACCAGATCCTTGACTGCTTCCAGGGCGGCGGTGATTTTCTGGCCGCCGGGCACTTCGCCCACGCCCTCCACACCGTTGGAATCGGTGAGGATCACGACGTTGCGGGTGAAATAGGGCGCATGTGCGCCGGACAGGTTCAGTTCCATGCAGTCATGGCCTGCAACCGGGTAGACTTCCATCTTTGCTACGGCAGGGATCATTGAAAAGTATCCTTTCTATTGTTTTCAGGTTTTCTCGGCCTTCTTCATCTGAACCGGCCGCTGCACCGTCCGGCCTTTTTCTGATACCATCATATCAGCGGCACTTCCTTCCGGCAATCGACAAAGAACACCAAACGCAGGGTCCAGCCTTGGTATTTTCTTCTGAGATTGCAGAAAATATTTCAAATTCATTTCAATTGTCCATCCTATTTGAAATAAAAATGAAATATCCGATTGTGTTGTCCGCTGCCTTTCCGGGCACAGGCTGCCGGTGCTCCTTTTTGCACAAGCTCCCCCGATCCAGAAAGACCGGGGGAGCCGAACGCTTTGTATGATTCTGAAGCGCGCGATCACGCCAGGGTAACTTTTTCGCCCTTGTAGTACAGTTCCTTGGTATCCGGATCCTTGGTGAAGTACTGCATGAACTCGGTCCAGGCCATCTCGCACTCGCTGGGCCAGACTGCATGGGTCTTGGTGGAAGCCTCTACACAGCGCAGGATGGGGAAGCCCTGATGGTTGTGGTAGACATAGCTGGTGAACAGGCCCGTCTGGGAACTGCAGTTCTTGCCGCCGTCATCGTAGGTATAGCTGTCCCAGTTTTCGGTGAGGTGGAACGCATCGTGCCAGCGCTCGATCAGCATGCGGGCGTCCGGGGTGCCGAAGCCGCCCTTGAACATGCCGTCCAGCAGGCCCAGATTGGACATCACCGGGATGATGGAGCCATTGACAAACGGCTGGGGGGTGTTCTCAATGTCAGGGGTCTTGGCCGAGACGGGGGCAGTGGCCGCGAACAGGTCGGGGCGGTAGCAGGCGCAGGCCCAGGACATCATACCGCCGGAGGACTGGCCGCTGGCGTAGACCCGGCTCTTGTCCACGTTGTAGTTGCTGGTGACCCAGTTGTACAGGTAGTCCACAAACAGCAGGTCGGCCGGGCGTTCCGGCTGGGGAGCGCCGGTATTCCACATGGCGCGGAACATCTCGTTGGTCACCATATTGGTGACATTGCGCACCCGGTTGGGGACCGAAGCCATGGGGCAGATGATCATAAAGCCATATTTCTTGGCCAGATCGCCCCAGCCGGTGCGGTCGGCGATCTCATCGCCGCTGCCGCCGGCCCCGTGGAAGACGAAGACCACCGGGAAAGGCTTGGTGGTGTCGATGGTGTCGGGCTGATAGACCCACCAGTCACGCTGGTAAGTGTCGCGGCCATCGTCGTAATAGCCGCCCGCCACCGGTGCGGTGTATTTGCGGAAGCCCCGTTCTTCCAGGGAGGGGTAACGGCGCAGGGCACCGTTTGCATTGCCAGGGAACCGGGCCACACCCTGGAACACCACTTCATAAATCATCTTGGAGTAGCCCGCAGTCATGCAGGCCTCCCAGCCGAGGGTATCGACGCCCACCACCGAGCACCAGTGTTCATCCACTGTGCCGCCTTTCTTGGGCTGCCAAACCTTATGGCCGTCCATCTCCTGGGGGACGTCCTCGCTGTGGTTTGCAGCGCGGTAGTACTCCACCATCCGATCAAAGTCCTCATCCTGCACCGGGCAGGACATCCAGACCGGCATCTGAACCTGGCTGTAATACACCCCAGGCACACGGGTCTCCTTCTGCTGCAGGCCGGCCAGCTCCTGGGCGCTCATACCGGTCTGGCCCAGCAGCGCCACACCTGCCCAGCACTTGGGGAACAGGCGGCTCTGGCGGCCCAGAATTGCAGCGGCCTCGCCATAGCCATAGGCAAAGAATTTGGAGGAGAAGGCGCAGAACAAGGGGCGGAAGTTGACATCTTCGTTCAGGGCAGTGATGTAAGCGATTTCCTTCTCATCCTCACCCCAGGCACCGTTCTCGGCCTCCATCAGCACGATGTACAGGCCCATCTGGTCGGCCAGATCCTTCCAGCCGCTGTCCTGCAGAAATTCGCTGGTCTCATACTGGGCAGGCACCATCAGGAAAACGGTGGGCTGATTGTAGACGCTGCCTTCCGGCACATAGAATTTTGCGGTGCGGGTCACGCCTTCGCTGACCACACAATTAAAGTTGTAATAGCCGTGCAGTACCTGGCGGTAATAATGCTTGGGGTCTACAGTCAGGGATGCTGCATCCGGCAGAGACTGAGCGGTCCATTTACTCATGATCATCTCTCCATTCTATCGTTCGTCAAAATACCGGGAAGAACAGGTTCACGCTGAAGGTCAGGGTAAGAATTGCGATCAGCAGATAAGGTGCCGTGTAACGCAGCAGCTTGATGGGGTTGTGGCCGGTCACGGCGAACATCAGGGCGCACTCACCAGAGCCGGAGGGGAAGGCCAGTGCAAAGACTGCTGCAATGTTGACAGCCAGCACAATGCCGCGGGGATCGCCGCCGCTGACCAGGCAGTAGCTTGCTGCGATGGGGGTCAGCAGAGCCTGGGTGCCGGTGTTGGACATGAAGGTGGTTATCACGGTGGCTGCGGTGGTGAACACCAGGATGATCAGGAAGCTGTTGTTGGAGCCGCCCAGGAAATCCTCGATGGCCTGGCCAATCACATCGCCCAGACCCGAGCTGCCGATGGCGCTGGAAACGGTCAGAACGCCGGCGACCATCCAGACCATATCCACGGTCATGGAGGAAACGGCCTCTTTCACGCTGATGGACTTGGTGAAGATCAGGATCAGCACACCGATGATGGGCATGATGTTCATCAGGCCGCCCAGCTGGGTGCTGAAGAAGAAGGAAACAACCACTGCGAAGAAGACCACGGTGATGCAGATCTCATCCTTTTTGGAGAGGGCGGCTGCGTCTTTCACGTTCTTGACCGAGCTGGTGTCCACCTTGCTGGTGTCAGGGATCAGGCGCCATGCAAACAGGGCGTAGGCCAGGATGGCCAGGCCGGGGATGATGGTGACCAGCAGCAGATCGGTGGGCTTGAGCATCAGGGCAGGGTCGGTGATGATGCCTTCATAGAAGGAGTTGGCCACCGATGCCATGGTAGCACCCAGGCCGATGGGGAACTTCAGGTTCCACATGGCCATCACCGAGAAGACGGCGGTGATCAGGCGGGAAGCGGTCATGCCCTCGGAATCATCCATCGAGCCGATGAACAGAATCATGATCGAGATGCAGGCGGTGCGGCCCATCAGCTGGGACAGCACAATCACGATCAGGAACAGACTAAGCAGAAAGACCAGACCATTTTTTTCTTTTGCCTTGGCCAGCAGGCTCCGCACACGGGCCACAGCGCTGGTTTTGCCGAAGGCGGTTGCCAGGGCCAGCATGCCGGCAATCAGCAGGGTTGTAGAGTTGGACAGGCCCGAAAAGGCCTCAGCGGGCTGCATCACGCCGGTCACAGCCAGCAGTGCGCAGCAGGTCATGGTGATCACGCCATAGGGCATTTTGCCAATGATGAACATCGCCATCATAAAGATGGTTATGCCCAATACAATATACATATCCATCCAGGGATACCTCCTAAATTCGCTTGGATTCAGAAGCTCCAGCGATGCAGTCTCCCCCGCAAAAGGAGTGACGCTCCTGCCCGCCGCAGTTCCTTTCCTTTTCCAAATTGCTTGTGTACATACCGACAACCATGGCCAAAGTTGTTTTATCGATGGCTTTATGATATCAGCTTGTTTCATTGTCAGCAATCGACAAAGATGCCCAAAACAAGTGCAATCCATTGTATCTTTTTGACGAGCATCCGTTTCCATTCCAAATTTCTTGCAGCCGCATTCCAAGCGTTTCATTTCGCAATTCATGTTGTATCCCAAGCTTCTTGCCGCATCAAATCTTTCATGCTATGATAAAATTGTTCCAAAAAACAAAGCCCATTCCAGATGCGGAAAGGAGATTACGTATGGAATACCGCAAGTTTGAAAACACCTATTTCATCCGGATTGACCGCGGCGAGGAAATCCTCGCCAGCCTGGCCGAACTGTGCACCAAGGAGCAGATCACCCTGGGCACCCTCTACGGCATTGGCGCAGTCGGCGAGGTGACCCTGGGGGTCTTCGACCGGAAAAAATTTGCTTACCAGTCCAAAACCTATACCGGCGACTTTGAAATCGCTTCCTGCACCGGCACTGTGACCACCATGGAGGGCAAGCCTTACTTCCATCTTCACATGGTGGTGGGCAATCCTGAGCTGGACCAGTGCCATGGCGGCCACCTGAACCGCGGCGTCATCAGCCTGACCGGCGAATTCGTTCTCACCGCCCTGCCCGGCACTGTGGAACGCCGCTACAGCCCCGAGGTGGGTCTGAATCTGTTCGAGTTTTTGAACTGACCGTTTTCCTGGCTTTTTCAATCAAAAATAAAAAGGCTGACAGCCTGCGTCAATCGCCAAGCTGTCAGCCTTTTGCTGTCTGCTGCACCTGTCTATAAATTTGAATGCCCTGACCGGGCTGTCTGTCCAGCAGCGTCGTCCCCCGCCCCGGGGAGAAAATTTTCTTCCGGGTGCGGGGGATTTTTGATTGAGTCCGACTGCCGGAAAAGCGATCTGCTCAATCTCTGCTGTCAGGAAGCCGATTCATAAATCGACCCCATCGTGGCCACACAGAGCCGCTCTATGGCCACGTCCCCTTCCGCAAAGACCGACAGCCCCTGGGCGGCGGCCGGGTCTTCCGGATAGCTGCGCAGTGTCAGCGCCTTGTCGTTGTTGAAGAAGCCCTCCACCAGGGAGCGGTCGATGTAGACCCGCATGGTCAGGCGGCCGTCCTGCAACGGCAGCAGGCCGCTGCCGGGCACAGCTGAAGCACCCTCGCCCCGGTTGGTGGTGGAGCCGGTGAGCTTGCCGCTGGCCACATCATAGGTGAATTTGCTTTCGTCCCCGCCATCGCTCTGCTTGAAGGCCAGGCCAAAGGATTCTGCGTCCTGCGGTACAAAGTCAACCTCAATGTAGAGCATGTCCTCATCCACATCGGCCAGCAGCTCGTTGGCCTGGTCCAGGGTCAGGTCTGCAGCGTCCACCAGGACCTGGTCTTCCAGGCTCTGAATTGCGTCGATGGGCGCAACGCAGAGATCTGAGCCATCCTCATTGAGGTAGATTTTGCGGGCCAGGCCCACGTTGTGGGCCCAGCCGGCGGCCCCCTCTTCAGCGGGGGACCGCTGGTCCTGCATGATGGAGAACATCACCACATCGCCGCTGACCGGGTCCACAAAGGCGCTGGGGCCGGTGAACACGTTGGCGCCGAAATCCAGAATCCGGGGCTGGCCGCCAAAGGATTCGTCGGGGGTAAAGCGCCCGGTTTCCAGGTCAAAATCACCCAGGAAATAATAGATTTTGTTGTCTGCCGTGGTGGCGGGCGCCGGCGAAAAGACAAAGAAGTATTTCTCCACCGTACCCGCCTGGTTGCTGACCGGCAGGATCACCGGCAGCTCCCAGGAAGTACCCATGGAGGCGGGGGGATCTTCCATTTCATACACCGGGCCGCGGTACTGCCAGTCCATGTCCACCGTGCCGTCCTCCTGCAGTTCCAGGGTGTCGGTGGTATAGAGCAGGGCGGTGCCGCCGGAAGTCTGGGTGCTGCCGGAACAGATCACCATGCACCAGGTGTCCCCTTCTTTCCAGATGTGGGGGTCCCGGAATTCCCCGGCCCTGCCCTGGCCTTCCTGCTGGATCACCGCCAGGTCATCGCAGATCACCCAGTCGGTGAGGTTGGGATCGCTGGGATCAGCGGGATAGGCCACGCCGATGTTCTGGTTGGAGATCAGGCCCTCCACATCCCGGAAGCTGTCATTGCCGGCGGTGAAAAACAAGAGCGGGACCCCGTTGGCATCCAGGGTGGAGCCGCCGCTCCACACGCCGTCGGGCACCACCGTGTCATAGGTGGGGGCCACAGCCTGTTCTATCTCCCGCCAGTGGACCATATCGTCGCTGACCAGATGGCCCCAGGCGATGTTGCGCCAGTAGCTGCCCTGCATATTCTGCTGGAAGAACAGATGATAGACGCCGTTATAATAGAGGGGCGCGTGGGGCTCGTTCATCCAGAACTGATAGGGCCCGCCGTGGTACTGGGGCTTCTGGACATCATCGGTCAGGATGTTCTGGAGGCCGATCTCCTCATAGGGGATCTCGGGCACCGTGACGGCAGCGTAGTTTTCCGCCACTTCTTCGGCGCTGAGGGCCCGGCTGTAGAGCTTCACCTCGGTCTGCCAGAGCCCCATCAACCTGCTGAAGTTCTTCGACCAGTGGTACACCGGCGAGAACGTGATGCAGCTGCAGTACGGCCCCATCGGCGTCTACTTCACCGACCAGGACGAGAACGGCGTCTGGAACTCCATCACCGATGAGGAGGCCCAGGCCCAGTTCGGCAAGAGCGCCGGCGAGCTGAAGGGCGAGTATGAGGTGGCCGGTCCCAAGCTGATCCTGTCCGAGTACTACGAAGAAAACTTCCACATGGAAGACCGTGCTGTCGAGCGCCTGAACGACCTGTACGACTACTGGCTGCCCCAGGTCACCGACACCAGCGTCTACCCGGTGGACTGCGTCTTTACCATTGACGAGCTGGACACCATCGACCGCTACAAATCCGACTTCGAGAGCATGGTCTCGGAGCAGGAGGGCCTGTGGATCCGGGACGGCGGCCCCACCGACGAGGAGTGGGAGTCCTACAAGCAGATGCTGAGCGACACCTGCGGCATGGATGACCTGCTGAAAGTCTATCAGGACGCCTACGCCCGCTATCAGGAAGCCTAAGCAGCCGCAAGCCATTTCCCGTGTTCTCCTTCCATTCCGCACTGCCCTGTCCCGTCGCACAGCGGGACAGGGCCAAGGGAGGACGCGTACAATTTGAAAGTCATCATCCGGGAGGACGCTCCATGATCAGTGAGACATTACAGTGCGCACGCGATTTTGAGACCCAGTATGCAGCCTATATCCCCGAGGCCGACCGTCCGGCCTTCCATGTGACAGGGGCAGTAGGATGGATCAACGATCCCAATGGTTTCTCCTGCTATCAGGGAGAGTACCACCTGTTTTACCAATACCATCCCTACACCACCAACTGGGGGCCGATGCACTGGGGCCATGTAAAAACCAGGGATTTCATCCGCTGGGAACGGCTGCCCGCTGCCATGGCTCCTGATACCGAGGCCGACCGGGATGGATGTTTTTCGGGCAGTGCCCTGGAACTGCCCGACGGCCGGCAGATGCTGGTGTATACCGGCGTCTACAAGACCCGCCGGGCGGATGGGCAGATCGAGGAATTTCAGCAGCAGTGCGTGGCCTTCGGGGACGGCGTGAACTACGAGAAATACCCCGGCAACCCGATCCTGGACGGCAGCGATCTGCCGGAAGGCGGCAGCGTCCTGGATTTCCGTGATCCGAAGGTCTGGCAGAACCCGGATGGTTCCTTCTCCATGGTGGCAGGCAACCGCACCCCCGACGGCAGCGGCGCCATCCGGCTGTTTGAGAGCCGGGACGGCACCCGCTGGACCTATGCCGGCACCCTGGACCAAAGCCACAACGAGTATGGCCGGATGTGGGAATGCCCTGACTTTTTCCCGCTGGACGGACAGCAGGTACTGCTGGTCAGCCCCCAGGAAATGACGGCTGCCGGCCTGGAGTTCCATGCAGGGTTTGGCTCCATTGCACTGCTGGGCAGCTATGACCCAGCTGCCCGGAAGTTTGAGCGGGGGCGGGTTCAGTCCATCGACTACGGCACCGATTTCTACGCCCCCCAGACCCTGGAGAGCTATGACGGCCGCCGGATTATGATCGCCTGGATGCAGAACTGGGCCACCTGCGGCTGCCAGCCCCAGGGCTGCCGCAGGTTCGGCCAGATGACCCTTCCCCGGGAGCTGAGCCTCCGGAATGGCCGCCTGATCCAAAACCCGGTGCGGGAGCTGGAGCAATACCGGGGCCATAAGATCAGCTACAAAGACCTGCTGGTGACCAGCGAGACCACCCTGAGCGGAGTGTCGGGCCGTCTGATGGACCTGACCGTCACCGTTCGCCCGGTGAACGGCCGGGCCTCCTACCAGGCCTTCCGGCTCCACCTGGCCAAGGACGGCCGGCGGGAAACCCTGATCCGCTATAAGGTCAGCAACAGCACCCTTCGTCTGGACCGCACCCACAGCGGCTTCCCCTACGACATCGTGAATGTCCGGGATTTCCCGGTCCGTCCCCGGGACGGAGAGATCAAGCTGCGGATCATCATGGACCGCTACAGCCTGGAAGTCTTTGTCAACGACGGCGAACAGGCGGCCACCATGGTGATTTACACCCCGCTGTCGGCCGACGCTGTCAGCTTTGAAGTGGTGGAAGGCGCCGCCTACATCGACGTGGAACAGTACAGCCTGAATTTCGGGCAGGAGGATGAAGCATGAGCGACAAATCCTTTGATGTGGCAGCTCTGGGAGAGCTGCTGATCGACTTCACCCAAAACGGTCTCAGCCAGCAGGGAAACAGCCTCTTTGAGGCAAATCCCGGCGGCGCCCCCTGCAATGTGCTGGCCATGCTGCGGAAGCTGGACAAGCGCTGTGCCTTCCTCGGGAAAGTTGGACAAGACGGCTTCGGCCAGCAGCTGGCCCAGGTGGTCAAGGAGGCCGGCATCGACACCCGGGCCCTCCGGTTTGACCCGGAGATCCACACCACCCTGGCCATTGTCCAGACCCTGCCGGGGGGGCGACCGGGACTTCAGCTTCTATCGTAAGCCCGGCGCCGACGCCAACCTGTCGGCAGCCGACCTGGACCAGGCGCTGCTGCAGGACTGCCGGATCTTCCACTTTGGCACCCTTTCCCTCACCGGGGAGCCCTGCCGCACCGCCACCTGGAAGGCAGTTGAGATCGCCAAAGAGGCAGGGGCCCTGATTTCCTTCGATCCCAACCTCCGGGAGCCCCTCTGGGACAGCCTGGATGAAGCCCGGGTCCAGATTGCCTGGGGGCTGGGCCAGTGCGATATCCTGAAAATCGCCGACAACGAGCTGCTGTTCATAACCGGCAAAGAAGATTTTGCCGAGGGGGCGGCCCTGCTCCATAGCCAATACCCCAACATCCGGCTTCTGAACGTGACAGCGGGCGCGGCAGGCAGTTATGCCTTCTATGGCAGCCTCCACACCTTCCAGCCAGGATGCACCCTGGGCGGCGTCATCGAGACCACCGGTGCAGGGGATACCTTCTGTGCCAGCGTCCTGAACTTTGTGCTGGATCACGGCCTGGAGGGGCTGACGGTCCAGGATCTGGACCAGATGCTCCGGTTCGCCAACACGGCGGCCTACCTGGTCACCACCAAAAAGGGCGCCATCCGCTCGATGCCCGACCGGACAACGGTAGAGGAAACCATGCACAGAGCCTTCGGCGCATAAAGCCGCCACCAAAGGGCACTGAGCAGGATGGTTCCGCCTCACTTTCAGTGCAGCATAAGCGCCCAAGAAAGGCCGGCAGTCTGTGTGAAAAGCACAGGCTGTCGGCCTTTTGCTGTCTGCGTTGCAAATGGAATTCCGCAGGATGCAAAATCCTCCTGGAAAAGCCCGACCGTGCAAAAACCGTGCAGGGCAATTTTAGAAACCCGGAAGCAATTCACATACAAAGGACTTGACGACATTCTTTTGGGTGATAATCGGCTTCAGGACTATTTTATAACAAAAACGCCCCCTCCTCGGACAGCTTTTCAAGCCGATCCGGGGAGGGGGTCCATCTGTTCAAAATTTACGTAGATTGCCGGGGATATCAAATGATCAGGGGGTCATCATCCTGTTCCAGATTGGCCCCGTTTGTTTCCAGGAACTCTTTCATCCAGTAATAGGATTTCTTGGGAACACGTTTCTTGCTTCCGTTGCCCAGGTCATCCATATCCACATAAATCCAGCCATAGCGCTTTTTCATTTCGCCGGTTCCCAGGGAAACGAGGTCAATGCAGCCCCACATGGTGTAGCCCAGAACCTCCACATGGTCCAGGCAGATGGCCTTGCGGATCTCCTTGAAGTGTTCTTTCAGGTACTGGATCCGGTATTCGTCATCCACATAGCCATTTTCGTCGGGGCGGTCGATTTCGCCCAGGCCATTCTCTGCAATGAGTATAGGCTTCTGATAACGATCGTACACCTCATTCAGCACATAGCGCAGGCTCATGGGATCCTTGGGCCAGCCCCAGGCGGTGTTCTTCAGGTACGGGTTGGAATCCATACTCATGATCTCAAGCCCCTTGATGGGGAACACAGTATTCACATTGACCGTTGTGGACCGATAGCAGCTGAAGGCGAAGTAGTCCAGGGTCCCTTCCCGCAGAATCTGTTCATCCCCCGGCTGAATCGGCAACTCCACCCCCTTGCTTTCCAGGATGGTCCTGGCGTATCCGGGATAATAGCCCCGCATCATCACATCCGAGAAGTAGAAGGTCCGGCGCCGGACCTGCATCTGCATAAAGACGTCTTCCGGCTTGCATGTCAGCGGGTAGCAGGGAGAAGCCGCATACATAGCCCCCAGCATCGAGCCCGGATACATTTCATGGCACATCTTGACGGCCAGCGCACTGGCCAGGAACATATGATGGGCGCCCACGTAGCGGCTGTAGTCATCATAGCGGGTACAGCCCAGAGAAATATAGCCGTTCAGGGAATTGATTTCATTGAAGGTGGTCCAGTATTTCACCTTGCTGCCCAAGCGGGTGAACAGCGCTTTGCACAGCTTGAGGTAGCAGTCAATGGTAGTGCGGCTGAGCCAGCCCTGGTAATGATCGGCCAGATAGGCGGGGATTTCATCATGGCAGATGGTAATCAGCGGTTCAATGCCGTATTTGCGGCACTCATCCACAATGCTCTCGTAGAAGTCCAGCCCGGCCTCATTGGGCGCTTCCTCCATACCGGTGGGAAAGATCCGGGTCCAGCAGATAGAGAACCGGAAAATGCGCATCCCCATCTCGGCAAAGAGCCGAATATCCTCTTTGTAGTGGTGATAAAAATCCACCGCGTGGAGGCTGGGATAATAGTAGTTCGGGTCCAGGTATCCCCTGGCGTGTTCGGGCATCGGCAGGCCGCGGGCATTCTGTACATGCTTTGAGCCGTCCGGCATCATGTAGGTGATCTTGCGGGGCTCGGTTGCACTGCCCTGGGTCACGAAATCAAGGGTTGTCAGCCCGCGGCCGGACTCTTCATAGCCTCCTTCCGCCTGAAAATCAGCGATGCCGCCGCCCCAGAGAAAATCTTTGGGGAATTCCAGTTTCATCTTACCCATTGGCACTCTCCTTCATACCCTGACGGTTGGACAGCATGACAAAGGGGAAATACAGCACGCAGCACAGCGCCAGACCGATCAGCTGTACCACCACACCCGGAACGCCAAAGCCGATGAAGGCCGTGATAATCGGAGGCAGGCCCACCGGCACGCTGATGATGGAGGGGGCCAGGAACCCAATCTGCACAGCCAGCAGAGCGGTACCGGTGCTGATGGCAGAACCAAGAATAAACGGAATAAAGTAGGTGGGGTTCAGGACGATGGGCAGGCCAAAGACCAGGGGCTCGGAAATGCCGAAGATGGCGGGGACAATGGAGGCCTTGCAGATTTCGCGCTCACCCTTGTTCTTGCCGAAGAGCAGGATATCGATCAGCAGTGCGGATGCGATGCCGCCGCCGCCAAAAACGGTGAAGCTGATCCAGAAGGTATCGGTGATGGCCTCGGTGGGAGCAAGGCCCTGTTCTGCCAGGGCAATGTTGGTGGCCAGCGCTGCAATCACCAGGGGCTGACGAATGGGGAACAGAACCAGGCCGCCGTGAATGCCCAGGAACCAGAACAACTGCATGATGACAATCAGCACAATGATGCCGCCGGGCGTCTGGAAAATGGCCTGGAGCGGAGCCTGGACGATGTCATAAATCCACTCGTTCATGTAGGAACCGGTGAGCTCCTGGAACACCGCGCCAAAGATGCCGATCACCAGCATGACAATGGCGGCAGGAATCAGGACGTTAAAGCTGGTTGCAATGCCGCCGGGAACTTCCTTGGGCATCTTGATTTTGATGGCCTCGCACTTGTTCAGAGCTGCAAACAGTTCGGCTGCCACGATGGAAACAATCATGGCGATGAACAGGCTCTGTGCACCGGTCACTGTATTGGCCAGGCCGGCGCCCGTCTGGGTGACTTCCTCAAAGGTAACCGACACCACACCGGGAACCACCGAGATAAATGCGCCCACACACAGGCCGCCGGTCACAACTTCGGGGGTATGGTTGCGCTTGGCCAGCTGGAGGCCAATGAAGAAAGCGATGTAGACGGCGATCATGCCGATGGTCGCATAGTTGATGCCCTTGAAGCCCGGCTCAAGGTTGGCCAGGAAAGGCAGGAACCTTGCCAGGCCGGTTGTTTTCGAGCACAGCACGTTCACAAACAGGGATGCGAACGAGCCGATCACAACAAAGGGCAAGAACTGGGTGAATGAATTTTTGATTGCTGACAGATATTTATTATCGTCCACCTTGCTGGCCAGATCCAGCAGGCTGTCTCCGAACTTATCAAAAAAGCCCATAATCGTCTTCCTTTCCTTTTTAGATTGACAGCATCATTTTGCGCCGCTGAGCACATCCTCTGCCTGTTTCAGTGCGGCGGCTCCATCACAGCGGCCATAAGCCATCGCATTGATGACGACCACCGGCGCTTTGTCGCCTACAATCCGCTCCACCTTTTTCATGATGTGGCGGACCTGAGGCCCCAGCATCAGGATATCAAAGTTGCCCACTTCTTCTTCGATCCGGTCCTGTTCCACCGCCCAGATCTTGTAGTCATCCTTTCCTTCTGCAGCGGCCGCTTCTTTCATTTTGGCCACCAGCATACTGGTGGAAATACCCGCATGACATGCCAACATGATTCTCATTTTCGTTCCTCCTTTAATTCCTGAATGAGCTTGTAAACGTTGATCATCTCATCTGAAAAATTCTTCAGAACACTTGCCATTGCAAAGTGATCCTGTGCATGGGTCATATAGATGTCCATCTCGATGTGGTCGCCCAGGGCCTGCCGCTGCAGAAAGGCGGTCTGCTCGTTGTGGGCCTCTTTCAGCTCCTGTCTGGCGATCTCATTCTGTGCCATCGCCTCCTCAAAGTTAAATTCCCGGGCCGCTTCGATGGACATCAGGGAAGCCGACTCCGAATTGCCCGCATGAAGAATGAGCTCCATAATCTGTTCAATATCCATTTTTACTCCTCGCTTTGTTTCAACAAATTCTCGATGTACTTGATAAAGTCATCGTAGTTTTTCATGCCTGTCAGCTCACGGACCAGATTCGGAGAGGTCAGCACTTCTCCCATCGCCTTGTAAAAGGCATCCAAATCTGCCGACTTGGCCAGTGAAAACAGGAATACCAGCCCAATCTCCTGTTTGTCCCAAAGGATGGGTTTTTCCAAAATGCCAACGCACACATAATGCCGGTCCGCCTGGCGGCGGATGGGATGCGGAATGGCGACACAGTGGCTGTAAGTGGTCTGGCCATACTTTTCTCGCTCCATCACCCGGTCAAACAGGTCTGCCGAATCATATCCCAGCGCGACAATTTGGTCACACATCTGTTTCAACACCTGTTCCTTGCTTTCCAGACAGATGGACGGCAGGAACAAATCCTTGCAGAAGTAGCGGTCCAAGCGCAGCTCTTTGTTCTGTTGGAGGCGTCGCTTGAGTTCCTTCATGTCGGCCCGGGTCAACAGCGGGGAAAGCTCCAGAATGGGAACCGGGATCTGGTTCTGAATCTCAACTGTAGTAAACACATAGTCGATGTTCAGATAGTTGATTCCTTCCAGCTCGCCGGAAGTACAGGAGCGGATTCTGCCTATGGTGTCCTTAAACTCTTCTTCCAGCCGCAGCTTAAGAAGCTCTGTTGTCCCCTGGCCATGGTCACATACCAGCAGGACGTTCTTCTTTTTCTGTTTTTTCCTGCGCTCCAGCGCCAGAGCAAAAATGGTGGCCAGATAAGAAATTTCATCCTCATTTACCTTTTTCCGGTATTGTTCATAGATGACGCTCACTGCCACTGTTGCCATTTCGTAGGCAAAGGGGTATTCCCGGCGAATGTCCATTTTAAAGGGGTTTTCATCCCAGAAATTGTACGCGAGCCGATTCAAAAGAGGCACCAGATGAGAGCAGAGGTTGACTTTGAGCTCCAGATCCGCCGAGAAATCAATCTGGAACAGCTCTGCAATCCGGTTGATCATGTCCATGGCCAAATCCTGCGTCTGCCCGTTGAGCACCATGTTGTGGGTGCCGAAGCGCTTCAGTTTCTGCTTGCAGGACAGCTGCACCGCTATATAGTCAATTTCCGCCTCCGAAAACAGGATCGAGAACCGGTTTTCCAGCCCCACGGCAATCTTCCGGGCCAGCTCCCCATATTCAGTGTCCAGTTGATCCGGATCCTTTGCTTTGCCCGTCAGCCACCTGTTCTGGCGTATACGCACCACCGCAATCATCAGGTATTCCACCAGTGATGTCCTGGAAATTTCGGTCAGATCAAAACTGGCATTCACAAACGCTTTGCTGAGGGCCTCTTCAACAGCGACCTTGTCTTCCGGGGTAAAGATCAGATCGGCGTAGGTCCTGCAATTCTGCAGGCAGCATGCGAAGCACCTGCGGCAATCCAGTTCTCCTCCCTCCACCTTTACACCGTAATAAGGTTTGCCATGTATGGTCAGTCCGTATTGGAGATATAACTTTTTGACCTGGCGCATGATGAGGTTCAGGGTTGATTTGGAAATATACAGCCTGTCGCAGACCTCATCCCACTTGATATAGCTCTCCTGATTCAGGATTAGCAGCGCCACATAGTAGACCCTTTCCTCCAGGGTTTGGTCCAGCCCTTTCTGCTCGGCCATTTTCCCTTGCATATATGTTTGAAAGCGTTGCTCATCCGTAATTTTCAGGGTATAGCCGTATCCCCTCTTGGACTCGATCCGAAATCCGTTTTTCTCCCCTTCCCGGGAAACCAGGCGCACTTGGGCCATTGCCGTCTTGTCAGAAACACCCAGAATTCCGGCCAGCTGGTCCGACGTTGTGTAGGAGTTCTCTCGAAGAATGTTCAGAATATGCAGTTTTCTGTTATGTTTCTGCGCCATGCCTTTTTCCTCAACGATGTCTCAGCTTGTTGTATCATCCAACAAGTTTTCTGATTACATAAAAATTTTATATCTGTTGCACAAATACTTCAACTTTAGAAACTTCCGTTATACAACGGAAGTTGTTGATGCGTTTCTCTGCTTTTCGTTCCGGATGAGCAGACTTCTCTCCAAAACTTCCCTTACTCCGGCTTTCAGAATCCCGGATACAGAGAAACCCGCCTGCAGTAGATTTCATTCTACCACAGACGGGTTCCTTTTCTGATTGTCGAATTTTATGTATTCCCGTCCTCCCGAAATTGGGAGGCAGGCGAATTTGCTTACGGAAAATCATAATCCATTTTTGGAAATCACTGCCTTCTGTCCCGGAAATGGTTTCAATGCACTCTTTGAGCGAGTCGGCATCATCCGCAGCGGCACTCCCCTGGTCTCCACTGCGGGCTTGTTTCAGTTCTTTCAAAATTCGCTCCACATCGTCGCTGACCATGCGGGCAAAGTACTCATCCTCATCAATTTGGGCGGCCTTTAAGGTCAATAGGGTGTTCCTCTTTGGGGTGGTACTTCTCCAGAATGGCGGTTCGGGCGGATTCCAGCAAGCTGTTCAGGTTTCGGATCTGCATGGACACTATGCCATCAAGGTAAGGTTGAAGGAGCGAATCGCTCCGATGTTTTGAACATGCATCCGTTCGTTCATGATCGCAAAAATGGCCGTCAGAAGCAACGAAGGAGACCTGGCAGAGAATCCTGTAAAGGAATGTCCGACTGTGCAGACCCCGCCTTTGGGCGGGCACATAAAAAGAAAAAGCGCTGAATCTTACGATTCAACGCTTGATCTTTGGTGCGCTCGCGGGAACTCGAATCCCGGGCCCTCTGATTAAAAGCGCCAACCAGGCACTATTGGTCCATGTTGCAGCTTGCAACCTCTTGCCTATTTTCGTCGAAATTCCGCTTATTCTTCAAGATTCATTCGTCATCAAGAAGCAAATTTTGCATCTGATGTCAACCATTGTACAGGTTGAAACCGTGCAAATTCCGTGCAAAAACCGTGCAGAGGGATTTTAGAAACCCGGAAGCAATTCACACACAAATGACTTGACGGCATTGTTTTGGGTGATCCCAAAATTAAATTTCAATTCTCATTACGTTTATTCTCTTAACTATGATGTCTCATAACAATTTCTATTGACAGACTCATAATTTGTGATACTCTTATAGAGGTCAAGTCAATATCATTTATGTACTTTGGTACGGACTCCGTTACTTTTCAGAAACGGGGGTGAGCATATGACTCTTGAGATTATCAATGTAGTCATTGCCCTGGTCAATTTGGCATTCGTCATCTATGATCATCTTAAATAAATGATTCAGTTGTTCGGTTAAACGGTCTATCAAGAGTCCGTCATACGAAACGAATAGAAATGAACAGAACGGCTGTATGACTTTTGACTATAACGGCAATATCTTACTTGAGCAATCTTGTAGGGTGTTGCCGTTTTGTTATAGTAGAACGTATCCCATCTATCAATCTCTCGAATTTAATTTGGCCAGCGCATGTCACTCATTTTCAAAATTATATGAGTATACTTTTTCTTCCAGAATTTTACGATCCCAAAGAATAACATTATTTGCAGCAGCAAGCTTAACTGCAGAAGGTGTAAAGGTGCTATTAGTAATTACCATACAACGATTAACACTATAATACTGTTTCCCTGCTACAACTTCTTGAACAGCTGAATTACCAACTTTTCCTGTGTAGCATTTAGTCTGTATGCCAATTCGTGTGCCATTTTTTACAGCTATAATATCTATTCCTTGATCACCAGTAACCGGCGTCATTGATGTTTGATATCCCATTTTTTTAAAAATATTGGCTATCGCTAATTCAAATTCTTGCCCACTCATCAAATCAAAATCTTCGATGCAAATTTCCGGATGATTTGAAGGAGCACTTAATTCCTTTTCAAGCTGAATCATTTCAATGTTTTCAAAGAATTTCTTGGCGTACGGTTCTATATCATTACGTACTTTTTTATATGAATATTCAAAAGTCAAATGATAGGGCGTCCTTTTATACTGAGGGGGAACAGGAATAATATCCAAATAAATCAAATAATATACAAACGATCCAAAAGCAATCGGATCACTATACCTTTCTTTCAAACACTCAACAAATTTTTTCAAGCAATCTACATAACTCCACTTTTCTTCAATATGATACCCATAGGTAATAATACAATGACTCTGTGCTTCTTTCTTAACAGAACTTAAAATACCAGCGTATGTACGACATGCGGAATCAAAATCACTCCACTTTGATGATGTTGCAACTAGATGAACTAGTGCATCAAACTTTGGCAATGGATTGGCAACAGAAAATTTATCTTGCATTGTTATCCCAGATGGATTAGAATTAAGATCCGTTTGAAGGAGCACAACCATTTCGGATGAACCAGATTTTTCAATCCATTCTTTGTAGAAATGTACTTCAAAAATATTTAATTTATTTAGACTCACAAAAACCTGGTATGCATATTTTTGCGAAAAGATCTCTATTTTTTAATAGAGATTTGGAAATTCATTCCACGCCTCGTTAACCCCTGCAAGAACTTCTGTAGCTCTAACAAAAGCTTCCTCTTTTTTATAATCAATTGCATGACTATGTGTTTTTTCTACGATGCTTAATAACTCAGAAAGGGCCTTTTTTGAAAAGTAAACTGTACCATCAGATGTCTCAACATAGTAAGAATATGTATTACTAAAATAGTTTTTAGATTCTGTATTTGCAAAGAATTTCCATTCCATATTAAATCCAAGTGACCGTCTTCAGCAATCGTTTTATATCGAACTTTTCCAGGGGCTAAAGCATTAAACTTTTTTACGCTTTTAAAATTAATGATGTTACTTTCATTAATATCGAAGTCAAGGGTAGCTTTTACTCCCAACGAATCCTTTGAAGCTGTACCAATTAATTCATCTATTTTATAAGAGTTATATATAGCAACACATTCATTAATTGTAGTAATTCCACCAGCTGTACAAATAAAATGCATGGTTGATTCTCCTGTACCAAAATGCAATCAATTAGGTAATCGTCACCAATTAAACGTATATCAATAATTTTTTATCTATTATAGCAGAGTTGCTAAATAGCATCAAGATTTTTGCTCAAAAGTTAACAGGCGCAACCATTAAGGCATTTATTTTTTAGACAAGCAAAAATAAAGGATGGGGCAATCTTCGTATCGAGGAGCTGCTGATCCCGCCCTTGAACTCGAGCGTGTAGGTGGTGGCTCCGCGCTTTTTCATGGTCTCCCATAAAGGAGCGTATGAGATCATCCAGCTTCCCTCCATCCCGGCCTTGCTTTATCTTCATTATTGCCTATAATGGAGATAAAGTGTTATAGGCAATATTGCCTATATAGGAAGCAGACCAAAAGGAGGCATCCAGATGGATTCAAAGACGTGTTGTGTTACCGGACATCGTGACATACCTGCGAGCAAAATCAACGTTATCAAGTACAGCCTGTACCGAGAAATCCAGGCAGCGATTGCGGACGGCCATACCCGATTCATTTCAGGCTTTGCGGATGGCTCTGACTTGCTGTTTGCAGCTATCGTAGCATCGGAAAAGCAACGCAACCCGGCCTTGTCTCTGGAAGCGGCCATCCCCTACCGGGGCCGGATGCAAACTCCCAACAGGGATTTTCAACGCCTTCTTCTTGTTTGCGACCGGGTAACTGTGATCCGTGAAAGTTATATCCCCTCCTGTTACATAGAACGGAACCGTTACATGGTGGATCATTCTCAACGTGTGATTGCTGTTTATGATGGGCGCAAGTATGGCGGCACCTTTTCTACCATACGGTATGCCTCTGCCATCGGCAGAGATGTGCGGACCATTTGGATTTAATGCCCGCACAGAATAGCACCGGAAAAATACATTGACCGGTGCTGGGGGCTTTGCGTATTCGATGCTTGATCTGGAATACGAAAAGGCCGGGGTGATTTCAAAGAGGGGTGTCCCCTCTTTGGCTCTGGGTTTTCCAATAGGGGTGAGCAGCATCCCTGTTGGCACACGACTTTGGAACCAAAGTCTAGTGTGTTATACCTTTGTGCAGCAGACGGCAGCTGAGTGGGGGGCCACCCTGTTTCCCTGGCGCACAAGGTGCCCCTGTGGGGCAGCATGAGCGACAAAGAAAGGCTGACAGTTTGTGCCTAAAAGCACAGGCTGCCAGCCTTTTGCTGTCTGCGGGACAAAGGTATATATAGCCCCGCCGCAGCGGATGCTCTTGTGCCAAGTGCTCCACTATTACTTTCTCGGGTGTTTTCCTCTCTGACTGGTCCCGCTTTTCAGGAGGCTCGATTTTCGGCTGATTTGAATCAGCCAATGTTTTTCGGTATCGGTTAGTTTGTTGTAAGGCAGGCGAATCTGCTTACAAAAAATCATAATCCATTTCTGGAAATCGCTGCCTTCTGTCCCGGAAATGGTTTCAATGTACTCTTTGAGCGAGGCGGCATCATCCGCAGCAACACTCCCCTGGTCTCCACTGTGTGCCTGCTTCAGTTCCTTCAGAATGCGCTCCACATCGTCGCTGACCACGCGGCCAAAGTATTCATCCTCGTCAATTTGGGCGGCCTTTAAGGCCAATAAGGTGTTGTCCTCTTTGGGGTGGTACTTCTCCAGAATGGCAGAGCGGGCAGATTCCAGCAAGCTGTTCAGATTGCGGATCTGCATAGATATGATGCCATCCACGTAGATCTCCATATCCGCCATCAGCCGGGCAAATTCAGGGTGGGTAATCAATTCCGACAGGAGCCGGTTGTTGATCTTTCCACTGCTCAGTACATCCACTGCGTCATCACTCAGATGCAGGTCCGCAAGACTTGTCTTTAAGTGTTTTTTGTTTTCGGTCAAACCCAGCAGATAATCCAAGCCTACACCGTAGAGAGCCGCCAGTTTTTCCAATAGATGCGAGGATTTCGCCTTTTTGCTATGTACGTGCGTACAGAACCTGTACATACGTACATAGCGAAAACCCCAAAACGCACTATATACGCGATTCTTTACGCCACTAAAGTGATTATTTAACAAGCACACAGGTTCGACCAAGTTGCCATGGTGAGGTGATGTTCAAAGTGAGCACCACCTCGATCATCAAAGCCTATCCATCTACACGAATGAAAGGAGTTTGTACTATGCCCGTCACCAATACGATTGAATTGCCAAAAAGGAGGGCCGCCATTGAGCCAACCACAATACGCTATCATGCGCTTCGCCAAGTACAAGGGGCCGGAGATCACCAACATCGAGGCCCATAACGAGCGCAGAAAAGAGAAGTACGCCAGCAATCCTGACATTGACCTCACCCGCAGCAAGCATAACTTTCACCTGATTGAGCCACCCCAGCGGTACCGGGCTGAGGCCGAGCAGCAGATCAGTGCCGCCGGCTGCCGCACCCGGAAGGACAGTGTCCGGCTGGTGGAAGTCCTGTTCACCGCCACACCGGAATTCTTTCAGGGCAAGAAGCTGCCCGAAATCCGGCAGTATTTTGAAGAAGCACTCCACTTCCTGGAGCAGTATCAAGCCAAAGAAACAATCATCTCTGCCGTGGTGCATATGGACGAGAAGACGCCCATATGCACCTTTCCTTTGTCCCCCTGACGCCAGACAACCGGCTCAGTGCCAAGGAGATTGTAGGCAACAAAAAGAAACTAAGCTGGTGGCGGGACAAGTTCTGGGAGCACATGGTCGTCAAATACTCCGACCTGGAACGCGGCGAGAGCGCCAGCCAGACAGGCCGCGACCATATCCCGCCCCGTATCTTCAAAGAGATGACCCGCCTGACCAAGCAGCGCCAGAAGCTGGACCAGCTGCTCGCTGGCATCGGTCCCTTGAACAGCAAGAAGCGGGCCGCCGAGATTTCTGAACTGCTGGACAGCTATATCCCGGCCGTGGAAAAGATGCGGACCCAGCTGAAAAAGTACAGTACGGCCTTCACCAGCACCAAGGCCGAGAATGAGAAGCTCAAGAAGAAAAGCAAAAAGCTCTCGGAGTCCCTGGACGAGGCGACTCACGAGAGCGTTCTGAAACAGCTGAAAGATGCCAAGCTCCAGCGGGAGTATCAGGAGGCTCTCGAGATTCTGGAGCGGATTCCGCCGGAAGTTTTGGAAGAATACGCAAAGCCCAAAGCCGCTCACCATACCGCAGAACTTTGAATCAAAAAGGAGAAATGCCATGAAGAATGTTTGTAAGAACGATTATTTTAACACTAAAACCTTGCCAAGTACCCCCATTCCCGGTACAATGGAGTTGGTCACCCAAAACAATGCCGTCAAGTCTCCAATCTCTGACCTGAAACAGCCCGAGTCGAAAGCTTGCGTGTACACGGTGGAGGAAGTGGCGCAGATG
>CAJFNF010000011.1 GCA_904394215.1 uncultured Faecalibacterium sp. | reverse complement strand
GCAGGAGTGGCTCCGCTAACGCTCCGCCACTCCTGCTGAATCCTAATATCCTACACTTGGGGCTTTTTTGTACTGTCCGCACAATTTGGATCAGTTCAACTGCTGAAACGGCAGCGCGGGGGCTTTTGTTCTGTCTTACTCTTGCACAGAAGAACTTGCAGGCTGTTCCTCTCGGCTTCGCGATATAGATTCCGCCACACTGGCCGCACCGGACGAAGAAGCATTATCCAGTTCGCTGGATGCACTCTGTGATGTTGTGGTGCTGGAGGACTCATCCTCTGTAGTTGTTTTAACTCCTCCAGTAACAAAGAAAACAATAGTGGAAATCACTAGAAGAATAATCAGCGCAATATCAATAACATAGATCAGCTGATAGCGCTTTGATATCCTTTTACGCCAAGATGTTTTCCCTTCACAGTCATCTTGAACATCACAGCTGACACAATCTCTATTGCCGCATCCTGAAATTGGATTGCCCGATATTTTGCTGGCTACATAAAGGAAGACAAAGATTGTATTAAACAAGATAAACCCGACGATCAAGGACACAATCGCTACAGCCGGCACACCATACCGCAGGCTGTCAAATGCGCTACCTAACAGCGAAAAACCGCCAAAGAACGCCATTGCAATACCGGTGAAGATACTCAGCACCGTAATGGTTTGGGCAGATGATTCTTTTCGGGAATCCTCAATGTCTTCTTTGAGCGCTTTCAACTCGTCAAGGGTTCTTTTTGCTTCGCCCAGATTCCTTTTCACATCAAGTTCCAAAGAACTTTGAACGCCTTTACGGGCCTGCTCCAATAGGATGTAATCGGCCAGTTTCGTTACCCGTTCTAAACCTTTTTTGTCTGTGGGATATCTTCTTTGGTACGCTGCTATAATCTGGTCAAAGTTGATGCTGAGGTATTCCATGTCGGAATCATCAGCTGCATCACGACGCATCCATTGATATGTAGCACTATAGAGATTGTAATGGCCTGAATTGTAATATTCGTTCAGCTCTTCAGCATATGTCTCTGCCGTGGCATCATCCATTCGGTCAGCATGAGCAATGTTTTTAATTAATGAGCTGAGCCGTTTTGATACGTCCTGAAAAGATCGTTTATTAGAGGTTGATAGATCCATTGTTCTTCAGACTGTTCTTTGAAATAATACAATTGGCATTCGGGATAAAAGCGCTGCGCCATGGAGCAGTTTCATGAGATCTATCCACCAGCTCCCAAGGTCCATACGGGATAGTGCGATCCACAACGTCAGCAATGCATTGCGAGATGTCGCTGTTGATCGGCACCTGATTGCCGACCACATCAGGATCATCATCGCTGATGGGATTAGCAATGTAGGCACAAAAAGCATTATAGACATCCCGGACAACCGGACCATGCCTCCATGCTTCAATGTCATCTCCAAATGCAGGAACACCTTTTCTTTGCAAACATTCGATTTGTATGTAGTAAAGAACTTTTTGCAGCTTTAAGTTTGTGATCGATTTACCTTTTTCATGATACTGTCGCACTACTTCGGCTGCAATTTGCATAGCAGTATATGCCATAGTATCGACTCCTTTTGATTTTTTCACCCTATCATTTTCTATTGACTGTGTTTTAATTGTAGCACATTTTGTGCTGTTTTGCACTATTTGATGCCCAAAATGTTCCGTTTTCTTATGTTTTAAGCCCATTAAAAACCCCAAAATTTCAGCCAGCCTCATCATGTCACCTGTAAAATCCAAACTGAATGTGCTCAGAACTTTGCTTTCAAACTTTAAAAAGAACTTCTTTATTTCGTTGTATAAAATTTTTGACAATTACAACTCGAAACATAGGCTTCGACATAAAAGAGGCCTTTCTACCATTGTACAATTCGGATGTGCAATCAAAAGGGCGTCCTTTTGATTGTCTTTTCTTGTTGGAAAAAGCAAATTTGGGTGAGACTCAAAAGATACCCTCAATATAAAAAACTCCCCGCCCCTGCGGATGCAGAGACGGGGAAAATCGTCGGGCGGCGGGAGAATGCACCGCCGGGCGCGGAATGGCTACTTGGCAGCATCATTTTCGTGAGGCCGCGGAAATGATGCTGCCGGGTTTCTTGGTGTGGGTTACTTGCCGGCGGACTGGTAGACCTTCAAGGTCTGGTCGGCCTTGATGGCCGCCGGGGTGAAGCTGTTGTTCTTCCACCAGGCGGCCAGGGAGGCGGCCACCGTCAGGCCGGTGGTCACCAGGCTCTCCAGCTGGTCGTCCTGGATGGGCAGGACCGGCTTGCCGGCCGCCGACAGGATCTGGTTGGTCAGGGCCAGGGCCAGGCAGGCGGTGCGGGCGATGGTACCAATGGAAACGTTCATGGTGTACTCCTTTCTTTTAGGTGCGGTGTTCCAGTTTTTCTTCCAGGTCGTCGATCCGGTGATTGGCGACTTTCATTTTTTCTTCCAGCACCGGTACACGCTGGGCAAAGTTGTTGTGGGCCCGGACCTCCCGGGTCAGCTCTTCCAGCTTGGTGTCGGTGACGGCCTGGCTTTTGCTGTTGGCGATCAGGACACCGATCAGGGTCACTGCCCCCGACACGGCGGCCGCGACGATGCTCTCCATCCCCTCACCCCCGCAGCTGGGTCAGGCCGGCACGGGCGATGATAGACGGGTAGTCCTTGTAGGCGTGGGAGAGGTCCACATTGCCTGCAATTCCATCCAGATGCCCCGTGCTGGTGTACTGCCACATCCCGTGGCTGCGGTCGGGGCGGGTGCCCCGGTAGTCGGCGATCCACAGGTCATAGGCCGCCAGGCGGTCCATGTTCAGCTCGGTCTGGCTGTAATAGGTATAGGTGTACACCATGGCATACAGGCCCCAGCTCTCGATGGCGTCCGCCGCGGCGATCACCAGATCGGTGAGGGCGTCGGCGGAGAGAGGTTTCAGCTTGTTGTCCTCCACGTCCACCGCCACCGGCAGGGTGAAGGTTTTCCCCTCCAGGGCCTGGTGGAGCTTGGCCAGCTCGGCCTGGACGGTGGCGGCGTCCTGGGCGTAGGTGTAGTAGTACACCCCCACCGGGATGCCCAGCCGCCTGCAGGCGGCATAATTGGTCTCAAACATGGGGTCGATGTAGATGCCGCCGAAGCTCTTGTTGGTGCTCACCGTCTTCAGCATGGCGCCGCCGATCTTCCCCGCCAGCTTGTCCCAGTCGATGTTCCCCTGGTAGCGGCTTACGTCGATGATGTCTTTCATGGTCTTTCCCCTTTCCCCCAACGAAACAATGTATAATGCGGCTGCTCTTCACCAAACCAGCGCCACCGCAGCCAGTCATCCAGGACGGCAGCCGCCATGGCCACCAGCACCCAGAGCAGCGAAAATGGCAGGCAGATTTGTCCCAGCAGATTGCAGGGCAGGTCGGAATAATCCCAGACACCCCAGCCCAGCCACAGATTCACCACGCACCCGGTGGCGAACTCCAGAGGCGTGACGATGGCCACCGAGCCGATCACCCCCTGGAGCACCAGGGGCATCTCCCAGGGGATGACCTCATTGATTGCCCCGATCAGGACAAAGCAGATCCCTCCCAGGAGGGCCATGGTCCAGTGGCTGCGGCCACGCCACAACAGTTCCAGGATGACATACAGACAGCCCCCGCACACTGCGAGGGCTGTTCCTTTTGCGATCCCCTTCACGCCGTCTCACCTCCCGGCAGAGGAACCGAATCATAGTCCACCGGGATGGCCTCCAGGGCTTCCAGGGTGGGAGCATCCCGCATGGCTACTTCCTGTGCCTGCTGGTAGCTCACCAGGCCCGTGACCCGGGCATCAATGGCGAAGGCCAGGGCCGTCAGGTTTTCCAGGGTCCAGGACTGGCACTCCTGGCCGGTGGCGTTCCAGGTCAGACTGTACGGGGTGCTGGTCTGGGCCGCCAGGGTGGCGCTCATGATCTTGGAGGTGAGCTGCTGCTGTTTTTCGGCGGTGATGGCATAGCGCTGGCCGTCGGTCCACTGCATGGGGTGGCAGAGCAGGTAGTCGGCCAGCTGCTGTTTGCTCTCGGCGATCCGCTCCAGTTTCCGGGCCGGGAGGGCCGCCGCACTGGCGGCCGCCTGCCAGGCTTCCAGGGCGGCGGTGTTGGGGTCCATGGCCGTGACGATCCCGCGGATCACCGTCAGGATCACAAAGCCGCTGTGTTCCTGAAAGACCGACGTGTCCAGCCCGTCCTTGATCTGGTAGTACCCCTCCGGCGGCGTCTGCCCTGCCCAGGGCTGGAGCGGCGGATAGCTGCCGTTGGCGGCCGGCTCTTTTGCGATAATCAGCATCTGTTCTCCCTCCTTTAACCAAACATCACATACCGGTAGATTTTGCCGCTTTCGTTGTACTGCGCGGCGGCATCGCCGGCAAACCAGGACACACCGGTGCTTGCTTTGGTGTAGCTGATGCCATCTGTGGTGCCGGTGTCTCCCTCTTCGGGGATGGCGAGGAGTACCGCATCCGAGCCGGAGGACAGCATCACGGCTTTCGGCGTGAAAGCAGCGGCCAGGATGTTGGGATTGCTGCTGCCGGACTGCCCGGTGCCCTGGTAGCTGCCGGTGACCATTTTCAGGCTGGCGGCCTGCATTTCCTGCATCAGGGTGATCAGGTCTTTGCCGTCCTCACCAAAGATAAACCGGGCCAGGCCATACCACCACACCGGCTGCCCGGCGCTGTTCTGGGGCATCTCGGCCCTGCCCTCGTAGGGCAGCGTCACCGACGGGACCGTGAATGTGTAGCTGGCTGCGGCGGGCTGGTAGTCCTCCTTGCTGGCCGTCACAGCGATGGTGTGCTGGCCGGCGCCCCGGAATCTGGTGTCGATGTAGAGCCCTTTCGCGGCGCCGCTGTCGAGGGTTCCGGTGAAAAACTCCCTGCCGTCCACCGTGACGCGGACGGCGATGTCCTGGACGGCGGTCTGATCCGACACGCCGCAGCTAAACCAAAATGCAAACGGCATCGGCTTTTCGCCCAAATCCGCCGCCGGGCCCGCGATGGTCACAAGGCCGGTGGTGACGGTTTTGGTCTCGCTGGTCACGTAAGGACCGGCGGCGCCGTCGTCATCCACGGCGCAGGCCCGATAGGCCACCGTGCCCCAATCGCCGGAAATGTGGTCGGTCTGGGTCAGGGCGTTGACGTTGGCGAACGGCTGGAACTCCGCCCCGTCCACGCTCCGCTCATAGATGTAGCTCTCGACCGTGCCGTCCGGGTCGGTGGCAGCCGTCAAGGTGACGGCGGCCTCCTGGCCGGTGGTGACGTTGGTCACCTGGATGGACCCGGGGGCCGTCGGCGGGAGATTGTGGACCACGGTATAGGTCTGACTGGTGGCGTAAGGACCCTCGGCACCCTTGTCGTCCATAGCTCTGGCCCGGTAGGCCACGGTGGTCCAGCTGTCGTCGATACTGTCGGTAACATTCAGACTGTTTTCGCTGGCGAACTGGGTCCAGCTGCCGCCGTCCACCTGCCGCTCGTAAGTGTAGTTGATGATCTCACCATCGGAGTCCGTGGCGGCTTCCAGGGTGACAGTGGCCTCCTGGCCGCCCATGATGTTGCTGGCCGTGATGCTGGCCGGGGCCGTGGGGGGCTGGTTGGTGATGATGGTGCCGTCGTCCAGCATATAGAGAGACTGGGGTATGATAAAGGCGGGACGCACGCCGTATGTGCCATAGGTATCATCGCCGTATCCGCTACGGTATCCACCAGTTTCGTCAATCGTCCAGACATGGTACTGTCCATCTGTCTCTGCCGATCGCGTATGCCAAGCGTTGGCGGCACCATTGTATTTTGCAATTCGTTTTTTATCCGCCGCAAATGATGTCCCTGACAGGAAATAATCCAGTTTTGCACCGTCTTTGGGGATATATTCTTGGCTGGATGCAGCAATCCCGGTCTCACAAAGTGAAAGCGCAAAAATTTTGCAACTCAGTCCCCTGGACCCGGACATAACAGTCTGGCCCATGTAGCCGCTGGAAACATAGGGGATCTTAACTTGCTTAATCGAATCCTGAATATCCGGTTCCAGCAGCTGGATAAAATCGTTATTCATCCAACTGTGGATAATAGAGAATGGATAATTGTTCGTGTTGTTGTACCACGCCATCTTGTCATAGATATCTTCCAGGCACACCCAAGTGCCGTCGCAGCTGGCGTCGTAGAGGCTGGGATCAGGATTGCCCTGGTGTAAAATAACCAGATTTTTGAAGCTGCCATCGATCTTAATTTTAGCGATGGTCCCCACCGCCATATCGCCCAATTTTCTGACTGCCATCCGTCACACCTCCAGTCCCAGCTGCGCCGGCGACGTGCCGGTGAAATCAAACCCAATCTCGCCGTAGAGGGTCCGGTCCTGGCGGGCCACCGGCGGGATGTTCTGGGCCATCTCCACAAAGCCGCCGGTGGCCCCCGCCACCATGCTTTCCAGCAGGGCCTGGGCCTCCTCGGCGGTGATGAAGGCGTCGGCGCGGTAGTTGATCTGGACGTTCACCTCGCTGCTGATCTGGATGGTCACCGGGTAATCCCGGACATCCGGGGCCACCCCGGGGCTGCAGGGGGAAACCCACTGGGGGTGATCCCCCAGGCAGCCGTAGAAAATCAGGGTTTCGGCGCTGTCGGCCGTCTTGGCAAAGATGCCGTATTCGTTGATGGAAAAGCCCTCCTCCAGCCCGCCGTCCAGGTCGGAGCGATATTCCACCGTCAGGGAGACGGCGTCACCGGTGCGGACGGGGGTGGTGGAGGTGGCCCGGGCCACCGGCGCCACCAGGTCGGTGAGGCCGGCCATGGCTTCCAGGCTGTCGGGCTTGCCGCTGCCCACCATGGCACGGGTGATGGTGAGGGTCTGGCCGGCCAGCAGGCTGGCGATCAGCCCCCGGCCGGCATTGGTGGGGGTAAAACCGTAAAGATCAGGCATTGTGTCCCTCCTCAATGTGTGGAAGTGTGGTTCTCGAGATGGTGCCGCCGCTGCCGGCTGCCAGCCGGATCACCGCCGGGACCAGCACAAACACCGGCGGCAGGGTGGTCCTGGCATAGCTGCCGCAGGGGGCCGCCGCCACCCGGACCGGGCGGCTCTCCATCGGCGTGAGGGTGGCGATGCTGTCCAGCCAGGAGGACAGCCGTTTCACCGAGGACAGCACCCGGCGCAGCTCTTCCAGGGCCTCGGGGGTGATGGTGACCCCCTCCGCCCCGATGGCGGCCCGGAAGTGGTGGGGCTCGCCCCCGTACTGGTACCACTCTTCCATCTGGCCGGTGGAGAAGATGGCCCGGATCAGCTGATCCACCGCCGCCGGGGTGCCCATGGCGGCGTAGAACAGCAGGGACTGGCGCACCAGGGTGCGCTTGGTCTCCACCGGGTAGTCGGCGCTGTAGGCCGGGGTCCGCAGCTCGGCGGCCAGATAATCCAGCAGCTGCTCCGGCACCCGGTCCAGGTCGGCCCAAATCACCATCCGGTCGGCCATAGCCAGCAGCTTGTCCACCTGGCGGCCCACGGCATAGGCCAGGGCCTGGGTCCGTGTCTGGCTGGAAAGGTTCTGGGGCAGGATCCGGGTGAACCGGCTGCCTTTCAGCTCAATCATCTTCCAGCCCTCCGTACCGGACCACGGCCTCCCCCGCCAGGGCCGCGATCTTGATCTTGCTCACCGCCGTGTAGACCGGGGCGGTGATTTCCAGCCGCTTGGCCCCGGCTTTCATCATCAGCTCGTTGAGCTTGGAGGGGTTGATGTCCCGGCCGATGGTCCGCTGCCAGGTCTTGTAACCCTCCACCGCCTGGGTCACCGCCTGCTGGATGGCCACCGCCTGGGCGGCCTGGCTGCGGTTGATCCAGTAGGTGACCTCGATGGTGTAGGCCACCTTCTGGGGCGCCGACACATGAACCAGGTCGGTCATGGGGCGGCGCAGCCGGGCGGACAGATATTCTTTCATCCCCTGGATCATCTCGGGGCCGGGGTCGGAGCCGTCGGTCAGGACAAAGACCAGGTCCACCGTGCCGGCGGCCTGGTAACTCTCGGCCTCCACGTCCCCCACCGCCGCCGAATAGCTCATGGCGTGGTAGCGGTAGGCGTCCTCGGGGCCGGCGGTGGAGTAGGCGCCGGGGGCCAGGTAGACCCGCTCCTTGAAGTCGTCGTCGGCTTCCACATCTGCGCCGCCGGCGGTGGGGGTGACGTTGGCCACCTCGGCCACATAGGGCACCGGGTCCACCAACGTGGCCAGCTCCCCCGGCTGGTAGCCGTTGCCGGCGGCGCCGGGGGTGGTACAGGTGGCGGTGACGTCCGCCGTCAGGCTGCCGGCGGGGATCTCGGTGTAGACGTCGGTGGCAAAGTAGACGCTGCCGTCCATGGACACCCTTGTCCCCGCCGGGATGGACACTGCCGACACCCGCAAAGCCGACAAAGTAAACCGCACTGTGGTGGAGGCTGCGGCGGCGGGGTTCCGGGTGGGGCCCTTGATGAGGGCCAGGTTGTCCAAAAAGCCGCCGTAGCTGTACTTCAAAAGATTCACCTTGCCGCCCCGGTCGATGCACTGCATGGCCTGGTAGATCTGGGCCGCGGCGGCATACAGCTCCATCCGGTGGGGCGCCGCCCGGCCCAGGGTGTAGGGTTTGCCCTCGGCCTCGGTCATAAAGGCCTCATAGTCGGCCACCATCTCGGAGCGGACATTCTCAATGGTGCGGCCGTCGATGAAGGAAATATCCGGCGTGCTGGCCAGGGCGGTTTTCCAGTCAGGCACGGTCAATCACCACCTTTGCCAGGACGCGGCCGTCGGCGCCGGCCTGCCACTGGACCTCCCGCACCCGGATGGCCGGGATGAACCGGGGGACTTTTTCCACCAGCTCGGCCACATACAGGCTTTTGGCCACTGCGGCGGGCCGGTCCAGGTAGTCCATGGCCAGCCCAAATTCCCGGTCCAGGGGCATGGTGCCCACACGGGTGGTCAACAGCAAATTCAACTGCCGGTCGATGTCGGCCAGGCGGTCGTCCGAAAAGGTGTATTCCAGCTTGAAATCGTACATCAGGCGTACTCCTCCAGTGTGAGGGTGAGCTTGGCCCGGGCCAGCTCCCCCTGGTTGTAGATCACGTCCCAGGTCTCGCTGGAAGCGGTGACCCGGAAGCGGTTCTTCCCCACCGGCCGGTAGCCCAGGATCAAATACTCGGTGTCGCCGGTCTCCACCATCTGTTCCACTTTTTCCAGCATCTCCCGGGGTTTCACCCCCAGATTGGAGGACAGGGTGATGGGCAGGCTGACAGTCTGCAGGCCGGGCCCCAGAAACTCGGCCCTGGGCTTGACGCCGGGGGTCTCATGGGTGGCCCACCGGCCCGACAGGTCCCGGGTCATCCCGGCAAAGGTCAAAACATAGTCATCGCTCACGGTAAAAATCAAAGCGGGACCCAGTGTCCCGATCATGCTGCATCCCTCCCATCAAAGCGGCGGCGTTGTGGGGCTGCCCGGGGCGGCACAGGTGTGGATGTGGTTCACCAGGCTCTTGCCCATGATGGCGCAATCCCCCGCCCCGCCGGTGATGTTCACCGTGGCGCCGCTGATCTGCACCGTGGTTCCCTCCAGGCTGAGGGTGGGGGCGTTGAGACGCACCGCGCTGGCGGCGGTCACAGACACGCTGCTGCCGTCGATCTGGACGGTACAGCCCCCCACCTGGAGGGTCAGCTTGCCCGAGACGGTGATCCGGGCATCCCCCTGGACGGCGGTGTCTGCGCTGCCCTGGACGGTGGCTGCCGCGTCCCCGCCCACCTGCAGGGTCCTTTTGCCTGTGACGGTGACCCCGTCATTCCCCTGGACCGTGCTGGTGCGGCTGCCCTGGACTGTCTCGGAGCTGTCCCCCTGGACGGTGGTGTCTGCGCTGCCCTCGATGGTTTCGGTGCGGTCTCCCTTGATCCGGGTGTCCTGGCTGCCCTGGATTTCCACCCCGCTGTCCCCCTCATTGTGGAACAGGCTCTCGGGGCCTGCGGCATCGTAGCGGAAATAGCACTGGCCCGGGGTCAGGTCAAATTCCTTGCGGTAAAGGCCCTCGAAGCCTTCCGGGGGCGTCAGTTTGGCCGACCAGGGCCGGCCCAGCACCACCCCGGCCTCGGCGCCGTTGGACAGATGCACCACCGCCACCAGGGCCCCCACCGGGGGCATGGCGTATTCCGACGAAAACAGGGGGATGGGCCGGGTGACATCGTTGTCCTTGTCGTGGTACACCACCCGGATCATCCCGCTGGGATAGTCGATGCTGGACACCTTCCCCACACGGATTTCTGCGCTCACAGGCTCCCTCCTTCCACTTTGGACAGTTCCAGGTCCATGGTGTAGCCGCTGCCGATCTTGCTGGCGGCGCTGTCGATGTAATACTTGCCGTCGATGGCGCCGCCCATCCCCTCCACCGTCACGCACTGGTGGCCACCAGCCCCGGCCGGCCGGTGATGGTCACCGACAAAGTGGTGGCGCCGTGGTTGGCATTGTTCACCAGGGCGGTGATCTTCCGCTGGGCGTCGGCGGCGTTGTCCGCCTTGCCCGACTCCTTCAGGATCCGTTCCCCGCCGCCCACCGTGGCCTTGATCTCCTCCTCCGAGTTGGGCTCGGTGTAGGTGTATTCGCCGCCGGTGTAGGTGCCTTCCAGTTTGGTGTGCCAGTTCCAGGTCTGGATGTCCTCCCTGCGGAGGGTGTCCACCGGCTCTTTGGCCTTGTAGGCCTCCCGGTCGTACACCACCAGCTTCTGGGCGTAGAGCTTGAGGGAAAGGCCGTAGGTCTGGCAGAGCTGGGTGTAGAACTCGCAGTTGTTCTGCTCGGTCTGCTCCACCGTTTCGATGGGCACATCCCCGCCCTCCACGTCCCACACCAGGGAGATCCCCGCCCGGGACGCGATTTCCTGGCCGATGGCCTGGAGGGTGGCCTTCTCCCAGGTTTTGGTGCGGCTGGTGGCCTTGAACGACGTATCCGCCGGCACCGACACCCCCGAGATGGTGCCGGTCCGGGGCCAGCCCGAAAAGCTGTAGTCGTCCAGGGTGAAGGAGCCGCAGTCGAAGCTGCGGTCGTCCCCCTCGCCGTCCCAGTCATAAATCAAAATCCGGGCGGTGAGGGTGTCCCCTTTTTGGGGCAGCCAGTCCCCCGCCCACTGGGCGTCCCGGTCGTTGATCTCGATGTCGATGGTGTCCGACTCGCCGTCCGCCGGGTCGGTGTAGGTCACTGCCCCTTTGGAGCCGATCATGTCGGTGGTCACCGCCGCCCCGTTCCAGGTCAGGGCGGCTTCCGCCCGCCGGGGCCTCACCGGGTCCTCCAGGCGGGCAGGCTGGAAACAGCGGGCTCTGCCGGCAGGGGCGGGGTGTTCAGCACCGTCCCGGCGTCAAACACAAACACATCCAGCAGGGGGAAATTGTGCTCCATCAGCCAGCCGGTGTACTTCACATCCCCGTAGACCCGGTGGGCGATGAGGTCCCAGGCGTCCCCCGCCCGGGTGGTGTAGGTTGCTTCCATCAAATTTCCTCCTTAGCGCAATCCCGGAAAAAGTCAACCATTTACTGCAATGTGGGGCCTAAGTGCGATCAGTTCCTTAAGTTTCAGGTTCGGAAAAGCCCGTGCCTTTTCATCTGAATGCCCACCCACCCGCCCTTTTTCGGAACCTGGGGCTTCGCCCCAGACCCCATTCCGGGTGTATGGCAGGCTTCACGCTATTTCATAGGATTGCTCTAGACCGGGTCGGTGCGGAAATTTTTCCGGCGCTCCTCGGCTTTCATCTGCTTATACAGCCGCTTGAACTCGGCGAAGCTGATACGTCCGGCTTCCTGGGCCTCCTCCCGGGTGGGGGTACCGCCGTAGAAGTTGAACACCGGGGCAAAGGTGATATTCTCGCCCCCGGCGGCGCCGCCGCCCCGGCCATTGGGGCCGGGTTTCGGCCATTGATCCAGCAGCTGGGCCAGCTTGGACAGAGGCATCACCGCTTCCGGCTCACCGCCCTCGCCGATCTGGGCCAGGGTAGGCCGGGTGGCGATGCCGCCCGCCGCCAGCTGAGGGATGGTGGGAATCGAGAAGCCCAGCTGTTTGCCCCCCACCACCGGTACCCAGTCGGGGATATCCACCGACAGGCCGTTGATCCCCTCGATGGCACTGTTGATGATAGCGATGACCCCGTTGATGGGTGCCTTGGCGATGTTGCCAAGCATCCCGAAAATGTTGCCGAAGATGTTGACCACATTCTGCCAGGCGGCGGACCAGTTGCCGGCAAAGACGTTGCCCACAAAATCCAAAAGGTTTTGGATGATGGCCTGGGCGTTGCCTGCGGCGGCCTGGATGGACTGCCAGAAGGCCTGGAGGAAGGCCCCCGCCGCCGGGAAGCGTTCGCTTACCATGGCGATGAAGGACTGAACCACAGCGTCCACCTGGCCCCAGTTCCGGTACAGCAGCACCAGGGCGGTGCCGATGGCCAGGATGACCCCCAGGGGCCCCGCCAGGGCGGTGCCGGCGGCTTTCAGGATGGTGACAAACTGGCCCAGCTTGCCGGAGGCCTGGAGCAGGGCGAAGAAGGTCTTTGCCTGGCTGAAGGCTGCCATTCCCTTGGAGACAAGGTTCACCGCCGGGCCCACGGTGCGCAGGGCCACCGCAAAGGCGGCCACCGTCCCCTTGTTCTCCCACAAAAAGGTCAGGAAGGGTTTCGCGGCGTCGTAGGCCCCGGGCAGCCAGGCCACAAAGTCCCGCAGGCCCGCTGCCAGCTGGGGCAGAGCGTCGGCAAAAGCGCCGGCGGCCATGTCGCCGAAATCCCCCGCGATCTCCTGGATCACGGGGGACATCTCATCCAAAGCGCCGGTTACCTCGGGCATGTGCTCCATCAAAGCCTGATACACCGCGTCGGCGGCGGGCAGCATGGCCACTTCCAGGTGGCGCCGCACCCCTTCCAAAGCGCTGTCCAGGTCGTTGTACTGGACCTGGTTGATCTGTTCCAGGGCCGCGCCGGTGCTGTAGGCCGCCGAGGAGGCGTCGGCCATGGCCTGCAGGGCCCCGGCACCCAGGTCCTCCCACATGGTGCCGAACAGCTTGACGCCCACGGCGTCCCGCTGGACCTGGTCGTCCATGGACAGCAGCTGGTCCAAAACCTCGAAAAAGGCCTGGTTTGCGCCCTCTCCGCCGGCGGCGAAGGTGGCCATCATCTGGTCGGCGTCATAGCCCAGAGCCTGGAAGGCGCTGATGGTGGTGTCGCTGCCGTCGATGGCCCGGACCGAAAACTCCTTCACCGCGTCGCCCACCTTGTCCAGGTTCCAGGCGGTGCCGTCGGCACCCGACTGGAGGATCTGGAACATATCGTCGGCGGACAGGCCCAGCTTGGCGAACTGGACCGAGTACTCGTTGATGGTGTCGATCAGTTCTCCCGAAAAGTCCAGGCCGTTCTGGGCGCCGGCGGCGATCAGGTCAAAGGCCTTTTCTGCCGAGACGCCAAAGTTTTTGCGGATGGCCTCGGCGGCCCGGGTGGATTCGGCCACGTCGTAGCCGAAGGCGTCCCGCAGGGCGATGGCCCCCTGGGTGGCCTGGACCATGCCGTTCTGGCTCAGGCTGGCCATGTTTTTGTCCACCAGGGCCACCGCCTCGGCCACGTCGTTGACGTCGGCGCCGAAATTGTTGGCGTAGACCGTCTCCATGACACCCCGGAGCTTTTCCAGCTGGGCGCCAGCCGCGCCGGTGGAGGAGGCCACCTGGTTGGTGGCCTTCTGCCACTCCCCGCCCAGATCCGTCAGATATTTAGCAGCCGCCATGGCGCCAGTACCCATGGCTGCCAAGCCGACCGTTGTCACATCAGACACCTTGTTGGCAGCCTGGATGATGGTGTTCAGCTGCTTGGAGGAGGTTTTGACGCTGGTGCCCAGGGACTTGTCCACCTTACCGGCGATTTTGATGGCCAGTTCCATGACTTTGCTCTTGGGCATACTCCATCACCACCTTTGCCAGTTCGTTCAGGTCCTCCAGGGACATTTCCAAAAAGTAATCAATCCCGCTGTGGAGCTGCAGGGACAGGGCCACGCAGGCCTTGCGGATTTCCGGCGGGGTTATTCCTCCCCAACCTCGCCGTAAAGAAAACCCACCACCAGATTTTTCAGCTTGACGGCCTCCCGGGCGGGCAGCTGCTGGAAAAACTCCAGGGGCTTGCCGGTGACCCGGGCCGCCATGAAGATGGCGTAGGGCAGGGACATCTCGGCGATGGGGTCCACCCCGTCGATCTTTTTCACCATCTTGCCCACCTTGCACAGGTCGGCGGCCGAGAGGTCCTCCAGGCCGCTGAGGTCCACCTCAGTGTAGGTTTCCCCCTCGAAGGAATAGGGCTTTTGGAAGCGGAGGACCAGGTCCTCCTGGTCCTCGGTGTCGGGGGCGGCTGCGGGGGTGAGCTCGAAATTCTGGGGATTCTGGGCCGCGGGGTCCAGGACATTGGGGTCTGCAATGTGTGCGTTCATATCAGGTCATCTCCCTCACTTTCTGCAGGACGTCTTTGCCGTCGATCTTGAAAATGCCGTTGAGCTTGTCCAGCTCCACCAGCTCCTTGCCGTTGAGCGAAATCTTGATGTAAGAGATATTCAGGGTGACGCTGCTGCTCATGGCGGTGGCGGCCTTGAGGGTGCCCAGTTTCAGGGTGGCGCACTTGCCCCGCACCACCACCTTCAAAGGCCGGAAGGCGGTGTCCCCTTCCGACGTCAGGGACTGCAGGGCCCCCCGCATGGTCAGCTTCACCGCCCTGGTGGTGTCCATCAGGCTGATGGGCTCCTCGTCCAGCACCCGGAAGGGGATCTCCATCTGCTGGTTGGAATAGTGGCCGGGGGCCGGGTCATCCAGCTCTCCCAGGATGCCGGCGCCGCTGAGGGTTTCGGTCAGCTGCTCGAAGTCGGGCAGGGTGCACTCATCGCCCACGCCGAAGAACCGGCCCCCCTGGTCGTCGTTGTAGAGGTTATAGCTGTGGATTTTGCTGGGGATGTTGTTCACGCTGCGTCACCTCCGGTGAGCGCCGCCTCCAGGGCGGCGGTGTCGTATTCGTTGATGTTCTCGATGTACTCCGCCGGGGTGTAGGGCGCCAGGAAGGTGTGGGTGGTCAGGTGGCCGTTCAGCAGGTCGGTGAGGGGGTTTTCCTCCTCCCGGAACTCGCAGCGATACCCCGCCACATAATCCCGGGCCACATAGCCGTTGCCTTTGATGTTCTGGCTGTCCACGATGGACTGGACCAGCCGGGTGTTGGCGGGGTTGTCCACCTTCTGGAAATAGGTCAGGATGAAGTTGTTGGCGTCCCAGTTGAAGAACCGCCGCACCGCCAGGAACCGGTCCTTGGGGTCGGTGGTGGAGGGATAGGCGGCGGTGTTGTTGCCCCAGGCCTTCCAGCCGTTGGCGTTGATGGCGGTGATGATGCCGCCCGAGTTCAGCAGGTCGTTGGCCTGCTGCTGGTCCAGCAGCACTTCGGTGCCGTCGTGGAGGACGGTGCCGGTGATCCGCAGGTCCTTGTTGGAGGGGCTCTCGTAGGGCACATCGTCGTTGCCGGCATCCACCGTGGCAGTCAGGGGGGCCAGCATGGCCGACATGGCATAGATCTTGCTGCCCACCGCCACCATGGGCCAGAGGGCCGCCGCAAAGGCCGAGGTGACCCCCTGCTTTTCCTTGGCGGTCTTGACCTCGGTGTAGACGGCAGCGCCGCCCTTTTTCTTGTCTGTGCCGATGTCGATGTAGGTCTGGGCCCGGAATACCCCGCAGATTCCCTCGGTCTTGGCCTGGAGGGCAGCGGTGACCACCGGGTCCTGGC
Source organism: uncultured Faecalibacterium sp. (assembly GCA_904394215.1). Classification (GTDB taxonomy): domain Bacteria; phylum Bacillota; class Clostridia; order Oscillospirales; family Ruminococcaceae; genus Faecalibacterium. The sequence continues at coordinate 45,842 of CAJFNF010000011.1, read as the reverse complement.
TCCAGCCGGGGGCCAGCAGGATGCCGGCAGTCATGCCGAACTTGGGATAGATCCGGCGCACCATCTCGATGCCGGTCTCGGCGCCGGTCTCGGCGTCCACGCCGCCCACGATGTCGGCATTGGTCACCCCGGCGGGGTTGAGGCTGGTGCTGGCGATCTTCACCGTCTCGGCCTCGGCGGCCTCATCCAGCAGGGTGATGGTCACTGAGCCGTCCTCGGCGTGCTGGGCCAGGTAGTCCTCCCCCTCGGTGAGGGGGGCGTCGCCGTTTTTCACCGTCAGGGTGTTCAGCAGCACAAAGGGCTTGTCATACCGGACCACCCCCTCGGCCACCGGGTAGTCTGCCTCCTCGTTGGCGGTGGTGTGGCTCTCTTTGCCCGGGTCCAGGACGTTCACCAGGATGACGGGCGCCACGCTGAACACCCGGAAGCTGGCGTCCATGCTCTGGCAGAGGGTGAAGTCCTTGAAATCATCGGAATAGCCCAGCCCCAGCTGGCACTCCCCGAAAGAGTAGCAGAGGAAAGGCTTGTTGACGGCAGCCGCCGGGTCCTTCAGCAGATGGATGGGGGCGGTGCCGAAAATCACCTGCAGCCCCGCCGCGCTTTCCACCGGTGTGGTGTTGCTGGTGGACTGTTCGACTACGCCTACGCCATGGTCGTACATGGAATCACCTTACCCTTTCTGCGCGTCCAGAACGCGCTTGTAACAGGTGTAGATCTTGCCGTATTTCAGCTGGATCTGCTTCATGGCATCCGGCATCTGGTCCAGAGGCACAATCAGGCTGGCCAGAGCCTTGTCGGCCTCGGCCGCCGCCTGCAATTTCTCCGGCAGGCCATTGGTGTAAATGGTCCAGGTCATGGCCAGCCCCTTGATGTTGGGGCCGCAGTAGACCAGGGAGCCGACGGTTTTGGTTTTCTTGTTCATGTAAAAGGCACCTCCGGGCAAATGGTGGGGATTTCCAGGCTGAACTCCACAATCCCGTAGTAATAGGGGGTGGTGGGCTGGTTCTGGACAGACCACCCGATGGGTTTTTTCACGGTATAGGGGCCGCCCCGGGCGCCGACGCTGCCGGGCCGGATGCGGATCACCGGGTTTTTGCAGTAGCGGGCGGTGATCTCATGGATGATGTGGAGCACATCCCGGTAGCCCTGGCGGTCAGGCCGGTCGTCATACAGGCAGATCACCAGGATGATCTGGACTTCCTGGGCGGCGTCTCCCTCCGGGATGGTCCCCTCCCCGATCCGGACGATGATGTAGGGCTCCTGGGCGTGCTCGCCCCGGTCCTCATCGTTGCCGGCGGCCACCGGCAGGTCGTTGACAAAATACCGGATGGCCCGTTTTTCGCCGGCCGAGCTGCGGTACAGCTGCCCGGCAAACAGGTCCTCCAGGTCAGCGGCCAGGGCGTCGGCGGCAAACTCGGCGGTCATGCCGTAAAGTTCGTTCATGGCCTCACCCCTTCTTCTGCTGCTGTTTCAGCATCCTGCTGATCCGCTTGTCGATTTCCTGGTCCAGCACCTGGTAGAGCAGGGCTCTGCCCCGGTCCTGGACCTCTTCATTGGCCATCATGCTGGGCACCGCCGGGCCCAGCAGCTTTTTGATCCGGGTCAGGTCGGGCCACTTTCCGTCGGTGGGCATGCCGTATCGCTGGATGCGGACCTGGGCCCCGGCCATGGTGTAGGTCTGGCCCACCTGCCGCTGGAGCACCGCCCGGTGATCATTGGCGAACTGTCCGATGAAGGCCGGGGCGCCGCCCCGCTCCAGGAATTTCAGGCCGCCGGATTCCAGGACCTTGGCCTGGACGCCCCGGTCGGAATCACGGACCATGAACTCCAGCAGGTCCAGCATGGGGCCTTTGGAGCGGATCACCGCCTCCATCTTCCCGGGCTTGGCGGTCTGGAGCCTGGGTGCGCCCTTGCTGCTGTCCTTCAGGACGCTGTCCTCCACCGTGTAGGTGTCGGCCACATCCTGGATCAGCTGCTTGCGGACCTGCCGGGCCGCTGCATTCAGGGAGAGGCGCAGCACATTGGGGGCCTCAAAGGCCAGCTGTTCCAGCCGCTGGCCGATGGCCACCATCTGGCCCTGGGTGTCCACTTCGATCTGGATCATGTCCGGTTCGCCTCCAGTTCGATGGTCAGCATCCCGGCGTCCTCATCCGCACTGACCACATACCAGATGCGGCCGTCCAGGTTGAGGGCCTTTCCGGGGACCGGCCGGCCGCCGTAGTCGGCTTTGGAGAGATAGATCAGCCGCCGGCTCTTGTAGAGACCGTCGGTGTGGACGCCGCCCCGGGCGGCATCCCGCTGCTGCAGGCCGTCATCGTCCAGGATCACCCCCATGGGCCTGCCGTCCACGGTGTGGATATCGGCAAATTCCTCCTCATTCAGGAAAACCTGGTGGATATCCGCGGCGATGCAGTCCTTAAACGAAAGGGCGCCCATCACTGGGTGCCCTCGTCATCGTTCTGTTGGGTTTCATCGTCGGTGTCCTGGACCGCCTCGGCGGGGGCCTGGACTTCTGCGGCCCCGATCAGGGCCACCAGGTCGGCCTTGGTCCTGGCGGCCGACACATCCAGGCCCAGCTCACCCGCCAGGTCGGTCAGTTCTGCCTTGGTCATCTCGTTCAGCTGGGCCAGGTGGCCGGTGAGCATTTCAGCGGGGGGCGTGTCCTCCTGCCAGGCGGCGGCCATCCGGCCATCGGCGGCGGGCAGGGCCTCGCCGGGGGCGTAGATCCGGTTCTGGTAAAGGATGGAGCGCTTGGCAATCAGCTGTTTCACGGCCATCGTCCCCCCTCACCCGATCTTGACCAGGACGTCGGGGTCCTCGCTGGCGGCGGGGGCCACGGCCCAGCCCGCCGGGGTGCTGCCGCTGGTGGTGGTGATGTTTTTGGCGGACTTGTCCCAGTAGAGGGCCTGGCCCACCGTCACGGCGCCGGAGGCCTTGGGGATCCGGTAGACGCCGGTCACCTGCACCGGGCCGGCGGCGTCTTTCGCGATGTCGGCACCGGCCACGCCGATGCGGGTGGACAGATCCACCACGTCCCCCAAGGACAGGGCTTCTGCGGCGGTGTAGTCGATCACATCGCCGATCTGGTAAAAAATCGCTGCCATAGCTGTACCTCCTTACTGGCTGACCCCGGGGTTCTTGGCGATGCCCCGCCAGTCCACTGCGCTGACGCCCCAGTCCATCCAGATGTCCCACACATAGCCCAGTCGGCCAGCGGGCTGGCTGCGGCGGATGGAGGGAGTCTTCATGCCGTTCAGGTAGTCCACCTGGATGGAGCGGCCGGTGGCGGGGTCCCCCGCCATGAACCAGGGCAGGGCTGCGCCCTTGGCCAGGACGTTGATGGTGCCCTCCTCCACCACCTGCAGGGTGTTGCGGTACTGGTAGAGGGCGTTGGCGGTGTGGCTGCCGATCCCCTCCACCTCGATCTGGGGGCTTTCCAGGATCTGGGACATCTTGAAGCCGTAGCCCACCGGCACGATGACGAACCGGGGCTGGACCATGATGCTCTCCCCAAAGGGGTCGGTCTGGCTCAGGAGCTTGAGCATGATGGCCTGCATGGTGTCGATGGAGGGAGCGCCGCCGGTCTCCATCAGGTTGCCGTGGGCGGCGTCAAACAGGGCCACGCCGTCAAAGATGGCGGGGTTGGTCATCAGGATCTGGTAGACCTGTTTGTTGATGGTGCGCTTGGCCGCGGCCGCGTACTGGCCGGGCATCTCGGTGATGAGGCCGATGTCGTCGTTCACAAAGGCCTCCCGGGTCATGGAAAACTGGCGGCCGTAGGTGGACAGCTTGCGCTGGGGCAGCAGCTCGGTTTTCAGGGTGTCGTGTTTCAGCTCGCCGCCCTCGGCCACCTCCAAAAACTCCCCGGCGCCGCCCAGCAGGTACTCGTGATCTTTCGAGGGCTTGAAGTCGTTCAGGGTGCCCTCGGTGGTCCATACCTGGAAGGTGGTGGGGGCGGACTGGTACCGCTGGACGATGCTCTTGCGGATGGTGTTGTCCAGGATGGCGGGGAAGGCTGCGGTGGGGCTGAGGAACTGGCGCTGCAGCTGCTCCCACAGGTCGTCCCGGCTCATCCGCAGCAGCTCGGTGGTGGTGCCTGCACCCTCCCGGGCCAGGCACTCGATGGCCAGGTCCCGCAGGGACAGCCGCTGCATCTGATAGGCCTCCTCGGTGGGGCTGCTCACCCCAAAGCCGCTGCGCATCAGGATGGCGTCGGAGGCTGCCTGGCGGAAGTCCTGCTGCTGGTCGTGGTCGGTGAAACGGGCCCCCACCGGGCCGTGGTGCTGGATCATAAAACGCACGGCGGCCTCCCGGACGGCGTTCATGTCCGAGCCGTCCCGGATAAAGGGGTCGGCATCCATACCCACCTGACGGCACAGGCTGGTGATGTCGGCCGTCCGCTGGCGCTCGGCGGCCAGAGCCTGCTGGATGGGGTCGGGTGCGGCGGGGTCTGCGCCCCGCTGGCCCTCCGGGGCCCCCTGGCTGATGCTGTCGGCGGGGGCAGCGTCGATGATCTGCTGGCAGCGGTCAAACTCCGCCTGCTCCTCGGGGGTGAGGCTGCGGCTTTCGGCGCGGGCCTGGTTCACCAGGGCCTGCTGACGGGCAAGTGCTTCGGTTTTGTTCATGCTGTTGTCACCTCATTTTGTTTGCGTTGATCTGGATCTGCCGCTCCCACAGGTCGAGAGGCAGGGCCTCTTCCCCTTCCGAGCGGCCCACCCCGACGGTGGGGTCCGCCGGGACCGACACAATGGACACCTCCACCGGTGTCCACTTGCGGGCAATGGAACATGGCCCGGTGAACCGGCCGTCGGAGGAGGTCTTGCCGGCCTCCACGATTTCCCACCGGTCCACCCGGTAGCGGACCGAGGTGGTTTTCAGGGTGCCGGACCGGACCTTCTGGAACACCGTCTCGGCTGCGGCGTCGGTGTCAAACTCCACCTCGGCCATGCCCCGGCCGTTTTCCACCCAGGCCCGGAGGATTTTCCCCACCACCTTGTCGGTGTCGTGGTTGAAAAGCAGGACGCCGATCTCATTCAGGCGCTGCAGGTTCACCGCGTCCCCGCTGTGGTCCAGGATCTCGGGGCCGAAATACCGGTCCACCGGCTCCTCGCTGGAAAAGCTGAGGATCCGCCGGCGGCTGTTCTCCGACTCACCTTCCCGGGCCAGGATCTGGCCCATGGAACGGGTGCCGTCATTCTTCCCGGGGCTGTTCCTGGTCCGTGTCAGGGGCCAGGGCTGCTGCTTTGCTGCCAAACAGTACACCTCCCATGTCTACGCCGTGTTCCCGGCCATAGGCCAGGACCTCGGCTGTCTCCTCAATGGCCTGCCGCCAGTCTTTGCCCCGCTCGGCGCAGACGTCCTGATAGGTTTTCTGGCCCGACTGCAGGGCGGTCTGGCCGGCCCCCGCCTCCTTGGCGGGGTCGATCCACTTTTTCGGGGCTTTCACCCAGCTGTGGGCCATGTATTTCTTTTTGTTCTCCCAGAACCCCGCCGGGGCGATCAGCCCCGCCAGGACACAGGAGATCACAAACTGCTCGTAAATTTCCGACATCATCCGCTGGAGCAGCTCGATGTCGGCGGCGTAGGTGTATTCGTCCTCCACCGCATTCTGCCGGGCGCTGGAATAGGTGGAGCCCTTCATGTCCCGGCTCACCGCCTCATAGCTGAGGCCCTGCCCCGCCCCCACCAAAGCCTGCTGGGTCCGCAGGAAGGAGGCGGCGTCGGTGGCGGCGCTGCCGGGGTTGACGGCGTCCACGCTGTCCCCGGGGTTCAGCTCCATGATCATGCCGGGGGTCAGCTTTTTCCCGGCGTAGTCGATGCGGCCGCTGTCGCCTGTCTGCACCGCCGACCGGCCGAAGCCTCCCGAGGGCAGGGCCTTGCGGATGAACACCGCCATGCAGGCGGCGATCCGCTCCTTCACCGACACCGCGTTGATGTACTCGTTGACGTCCCGGATCCGGGTGAGGGTATGGGTCAGGTCGGACATCTCCCGCAGCTGGCTGGGCCGGCGCTTGGATTTGAGGAAAAAGGCGTCCCTGGCGTCGATGTAGACCGACTCCAGCTGCCGCCACCCCTCGATGTCATACTGCTGGATCCAGTAGCCCTGGGGCCGCCGCCAGCTGTTGTACTCCACGCCGCCCACCACCCGGTTGCCCTTGCGGCGGGGCTGGGTGCGGCCCGAGTCCAGCTCGTCCACGTCGATGGCCTGGAGCTTGAAGGGCACCAGGCCCCCGGCGGTGTGGCGGAACAAAAACAAAATCCCGCCGTCCACCTTTTTCCGCTCCTCGGCCATCCGCAGCAGTTCCGTGAAGGACTGCTCCCCGGTGACGTCGCAGTTTTTCGCCTCGCACCACTGCCGCCAGAGATCTTCCAGCCGCCGGTCCAGGGTGCTGTCCCCGGTGTTTGCCCGGAGGGTGTAGCCCTTGCCCACCACGTTCCGGTCGTAGGCCAGGATCACCGACTGCAAGATGTCGCTGTTGCGCTCCAGGTCCCTTGCCCGGGCCCGGATGATGTCCCGGCTATAGCGGTCGGTGGTCTCGGCGCTCTCGTTGATGGCTGCCCAGTGGCCGCTGATCCGGCCCTGGCCGGCGGCGTCGTAGTGCCGCAGCACCTGGTAACTCTGGCGCCAGGCCTCCCGCTCATAGGCCCACCGGGGGGACACCGCCGCGATCAGGCCTTCCAAAATGCCCACAAGGCATCACCTCCCGTCAAAAAAGGCCACGCAGGTGCGGCTCAGCAGGGGGCCGCTCTGGTCGGTGTCCAGCTGGGCTTCCAGGTCCTCCCGCATGGATTTCAGCATCCCCAGATCCGCCCGGGTCAGGGACCGGCTGCCGATCTTGTAGGACTGGCCCCCCACCAGGATGGTCTCGATGGCCTTGTTGATCTGTTCCAGCCGCTGGCGCTTTTCGTTGTCGGCCACGGCGTTCACCTCCTGTCAAATCCAGTTTTCGTGCTGCCCGATCCAGTCCTCCTCGGGGGTGGGCTGGGGTGCGGGCCGGGGCTTAGGTTCCGCCGCCGGGGCCTGCAATGCCAGGCTGCGGACGTTTTTCAGGTCGGCCGCGCAGGCGGCGTAGACCTCGCAGTCCAGGTAGTGGTTGGCGGCGTGGGTGGATTTGGGCACCCACCGCTGTACCTGCCGGCCGTTCGACCGCTCGGTGACCTTGTGTTCGGCGGTCACCTGCTGGGCGTAGTCCAGGTCGCAGCCTTTGTACACCATCCAGGAGCCGCTGCCATTGGGCCGCCGCATCCGGGCGGCGATCATGTCCTTGTACTTGCCGGTGTCCACCAGGACCAGCTGCAGCCCGTTGGCCCGGCTGCCCGCCTTGTCGATGGTGGACACCCGGTAAAAGCCGGGCAGGGCCTTGGAGGAGCCCTTGCTGGGGATCACCCAGTCCGCATGCAGCAGACAGAACTCGTAGATGGCGTCGGTCTGGTCGCCCGAATCCATCAGGGCCAGATCCACCATCAGAGAGCCCCCCGACGGCAGCGGAAAGACGGTGCCCATCACCTGTTCCAGCTCCGCCCCCGACAGTGCCTGGCCGTGGGCCACGCACTGGCTGGTCATGTGGTCCCCCCAGGCCCGGATGGTCCAGTAGATGGAGTTCTCCTGGACGTCGATGCCGCCGGTCAGCAGCTTGGTCCAGGGGGGCAGCTGCCAGGCCGGGGTCTCGGTCTGGCGCTCCAGCACCAGGTCGGCGCTGGTTTTGAGCTTGGTGTCCTCCCAGGGCTCGGCCAGCCAGCTGTTCACAAAGTTGTGGAGCATCTCCGGGTCGTCCTTGACCTTCAGGAACTCCCGGACCACCTCCTCGAAGGTGGTAAAGGGCGAATACAGGGTATTCATCCAGAAGGCCACGCTGCGGGGGGTCTGGCTGTCCCTGCGGACAAACTGCCACCGCCCCGCCCGCAGCATGGCGGGCTTGTCCCGGTCGGTGAGGATGCAGCCGCATTCCTGGCAGACGTACCGCGCCCGCCGGGCCCGCTGGATGGGGTCCGGCTCTTCCTCTTTGCCGGGCCATTTCAGCTGGGCGAACTTCAGCTCGATGTAGGCCCCGCAGTGGGGGCAGGGCACGAAATAGTGCTTCTCGGCCTCGGCGGCCTCCTTGGCCCGCCAGATCAGCCCTGTTTTCAGGGTGGGGGTGGAGGCCATGAAGATCTTCCGGTTCAGCCGGTAGCTCTTGGTGCGCTCCACCGCCAGGGACACGGGGTCGGATTCTTTCTTGGTGGAGCCGGGGTACTTGTCCACCTCGTCCAGGAACAGATACCGGATGGGGGTGGAGGACAGGTCCGCCGGGCTGTTGGCACCGGTGAGGTAGACGGTCATCCCGTCAAACCGCTGGGCCAGATCCTCGCTTTCGTGGGCCCGGTATTTGGCCGCCAGGGCCGGGCAGTTCTTGAACATGGGCTCCAGCTTGGATTCCACCGTCCGCTTGGCCAGCTGGTCGGAGGGATACACCATCATGGCGGGCCCCGGGTCCTGGTCGATGGCGCTGCCCAGGGCGTTTTCCATGGCCGAGGTGCCGCCCACCTGGGTGGGCTTCACAAAGACGATCTGCTCTGTGACGTCGTCCGAGAAGGCGTCCATGATCTCCACCAGGTAGGGGGTCAGGGCGTTCCGCCAGGGGCCCGCCACCGCGTTGGTGTCGGGCAGGATCCGGTTGGCCTCGGCCCAGGCCGACACAGGCAGCCGCTTTTTGGGCCGAAGCACCTGGAGGGCCGGGGCCATCCACCGGGGGACGGCGTAGGGTTCCACCTTGGGCCGGCGCTTCACGGCGGGTCATCGTCCTCCCGGCTGTCCTGGATGTGAGCCGCCGCCACAAAGGCCTCGAACAGGCCGTCCAGCTCCTGCTGCAGGTCCTTTTTCATGGCCCGGGCCGCTGCCCCGTCCAGGTAGCCGGACATGGTGCCCGCCGCCCGGGCGGGGATCCGGTCGGCAAACTGTTTCAGCCGCCGCAAAAAGTCGGACAGATCCCCCTGGACCTGCCCCGCCGGCAGGTATTTCCCCTCGGCGATGGCGGTTTTCAGCTTGTGGAGGGCGCCCTGGCTCTCCTTCAGCTCCACCTCGGCCTGCAGTTTTTTAATCGTCAGCTCCTCCAACGTGCTGCCGGACAGTTCGTCCCGGATTTTTTGCTCCTGCCAGGCCATATAATCCTGGATGGTCCGGGCGGTGCGGTACCGCCTGGCCCCGCCGCCGGGGGGTACCTCGGTGGAGAGGACCCCGTCCTGGGTCAGCTGCTGCACCCGGCGGGTGCTGCGGCCGATCAGCTGGGCGATGGCGGTGGTGCTGGCCCACTCGGGCACCTGGGTCAACACCCCAGAGGGCGGGGCCGCCGTGGATTTCGCCTTGCCCGCCATCTGCACCACCTCCTTTCGCGGGGCCGATTTCGCATTTTCCCGGGCCGCTCACCCCCATGTATGGGGGTGAAAGGACCGCCGGGGCCGCGGATCCGTAACGAAATGCCGGAATTTTTTCGGATTTTTTGCAAAAACACATCGGGCCTTCCGTGCCCCGCGTCGGCCTGTCCGCCGGGAAGGACCCGCTGAACAGGGGCGCGGGGCCTTGAAGGCCTTCAGGTACACAGCCCTCATGGGCTTCCGGTGCCTCCGACAGCAGCGGGCGCAGAGAGGGACGCCCGCAGCGCCCGGCGGCGTCCTGCTGGACGCCATGTACCTGCGCGGTCCCGGTTACGGGGTCACGGGATTTGGTGCCGCCGGCGGGACTCGAACCCGCGGCCTCCTGTTCCCAAAACAGGCGCGCTTCCAACTGCGCTACAGCGGCATGGAGCGGGCCGAAGCGGTGAACTTCTTCAGGGCGTCTGCCATGGCCATGGCTGACAAACGCCCCTTTGCATCAGGCTGCCCGCATGAAAAAGGCCCCCGATCAGTCGTGGGGGCCTGCCCTTCAGCCGGGCCGCTGCCGGGGGACTTACCCGCCTCCGGCCGCGGGGTGTTCTCTGGCGGCCCATGGCAGCCAAAGAAAAAGCCGCCGGCAGGGATTGTCTCCCCGCCTGCGGCTTTCACAGGTACACTATACCATGCCCGGAATGTGACATTCAATGACATCTTACAGGTCCAGCCCGTCCACCGCCTGGTGATGCAGCCGGAACACCTGCCGCAGCACCAGGTGATGGGCGGCGGCGATCTTCTCCCACCGCTGTCCCAGGATGTACCGCCGGGTGAGGATGTCCCGGCGCAGGGGGATGACCTCCTTTTGGATGGCGGCGGCGATCTCGGCCCGCTGGGCCTGATCCTGTTCCAGCAGCCCGGCCAGCTTCTGGCGGGTTTCTTCCAGCCGCTCCAGCGCCCGGGGAATGGCCTGGCCGTCCCCTCCCCCGCCGGGCATTCCCGAGATGGCCCGGGTGACCCGCCGGGCCTGGGATTCTAGCTGGCCGATCTCCTCCCCCAGCAGCTGCTCTTGCCGCAGGCTCTCCCGGTACCGCCGCAGCCAGGCCACCTTTTCTGTGTATTCCATGGGTGTCACCTCCGATTATTTGTTCCAGTCCGGCTGCCGATCCGGTCAGCTCCCATCAGGTTCCCTCCTTTTCCCGGTATTCGCGGATATCCGGGCGCCAGACCAGATCAGGGCCCGGCGCTCCGCAGAAACAGGAAATGGACCCGGCCGGAATGTAGGATTCATCGATGTTGGTGCGTCCATAGTTCAAACTGTTGCAGGCTTTGCAAGTAAACTCGAAACGTGCCGTGTTGTCCTTGCCCAGCTTAATCTTGTTTCCGCAGCTGCACCCCATTTCAGACACCCAATCGCGAGCCACAGTCGTGAATCGGCCGTGGCACTCGGGGCATTTCACAAGCAGTAGCCCTTTGACCTTGTTTGCGGGGCGCTTAGGTTCAGCCTCGGGCTCCTCCGCCGCGGCGGTCTCGGCAGGCAAGGCGGGACGGACGCTCTGGGCTGCTGCATCATCCGCGGGGGCTTCGTCCGGGCTCCACAGCCCGTCCGCCGCTTCAGTCAGCAGTGCAAGGGCTTTTTGCAGGTTTTCCAGACGGGCGCCGGAAAATACGATGCTGGTAGGCGACAGCACAGCGCCGTTGGTATGGTAGATCGTCAGGTTCACGCGAAATTTCTGGTTGTCCATATGTCAGTCCTCCATTTCCATCTGCCCGTCCATGGGCGTTTCTGCTTTCTGCTGCCGGCTCTGGGCCGTGCTGCGGGGTTTCAAGGTCCACACCGGGGCTCCGGTATAACTCCGGTTCCGCAGCCCGCAGGCGTCCCATTTCCCGGCCCAGTCTGTGGCCTCGCTGGAGCTTTCCCCGTAGACCTTGCACTTGCGGACGGTTTTCCCTCCCACCCGGAAGCTCTCCAGGTGGCTGCACTCACCGCACCTGTGCCCCTTGTCCAGACCGAACAGGTAGTGCATCCATTCAAGTTTCTTCACGGCAGCCTTCACCCCCTTTCTGTTCCGCCGGGCGGATTTCCAGATATTTATATTTTACCGGGGTTCTGGGGAGGATTTTCACCTGGATCTCTTTTGTGGTCAGGCCGTAGGCCCTGGCCAGGTCCCGCTGGATCTGCCTCTTCACCCGGCGGATGTAGAGGGCCGTCAGAATTTCATGGATCAGCTTTTTCATCTCGTTTTCTCCCTTCTGTCCAGCAGCTGGACGGCGCATACCCCGGCGGCTTCGCACCACCAGGCGCAGCCCTCCCGGATGCAGGGCCGGAACAGCCGGTCCATGGGGCAGCGCTTCCCGCCCGTCGGGATGGCCGGCATGGCCCAGCATTCCGCACACTGTTCCCGGCGGCTTTGGTCCAATCTTCTCTTGCCCTTGATGGGACAATGGACGGCCAGCCCCTCGATGCAGCAGCAAAAGCCCTTCGGGGTGCCGTCGGGGTAGGTGGCCGCTCCTGGGTTTCGCTGCAGATAGACTTCTTTTCGGGTCATTGTGATCCCTCCCTATGGCTTGTCCGCCATCCTTTCCCCGCAAAACTGACAAAAGACGATGCCGCATTCCGCCGGGTACCAGCAGCCCGACGGGATGCAGATCTCCCGGCCGCAGTGAGGACAGGCAAAGCAGTTTCCCTCAGGCTTTTCCCCGACGGGGATCCAGGCTGCGGCGGCCTGGCCGGCGATGGCCCGGGCCTCGGTGATGGTGATCTCCACCCGGGGCCGCTGGCGATCCAGCAAAACGCGGCTGCCATCGTGACCCACCACGATGGAGGAGCGGTCATCCGCCAGGACGCCGGCCCGCACCAGAATGTCGTCGGTGGCCTCCAGCAGGTTGAGCAGGTCCACCCGGCGGCGGTCGGGCATATAGTACAGGCACCGGATGTTCACCGGCTGGTCGATGGCCCGCCGGGGCCGCCGGATCTGGTACAGGCAGGCCTGCTCATATTCGGTGTATTTTTTGCTGGGGGCTATGTACCGCCCGCCGTACCTGCCGGCCAGGATCCGCTGGCTGTTTTTCTTGGTGTGGGGCGTCCCCAGCAGGGCGGCGGTCCAGATAGGCTTATTCACGGCCTTCCTCCCGCATTTTGGCCAGGGCGGCCTCGGCTTCATCACGGGTGAGGAACACGGTTTTTCCGATGTCTGCAGGTGAAAATGTGCCTACCATATCTCCACCGTCAATTTCGATATGATCTTTTTCAATGACAACTCTTGCCACTTCAGACGCACAGGGGCAGCCATATCCATTGGACCATACAAAATCGCCTACTCTGCATGGCGGTGCAACGACCCCATGATCCAGCAAAAAGCCCGCCAGCCATTCGGTAAAGCTCCCGGTTTCGGGGTCTGCCCGCTTGGCATCCACAATCAGGTCCATCAGCGTTTCTTTCTCTTTGGCTTTGTCCATCTTCTCGTTCCTTTCTCTCTGCTTTGCCGCCGCTGCTGGGCCCGCAGACGGGTCAGGCAGACCAGGATCAGCGCCCACGCCAGGGAGGCGCACAGCAGAACTGTCATCATCGTTTCCACAGTTATCCCTCCATAAGGTTTTCCCAGCCCTTTACAGCCTCCGGGTCTGTGGTATCAATGATTATGACCGGATCCACGTTCCATCCATGGATGCTCTGATCCGCATACTGACAGAACTTTTTGGCCTGCTCCACCGTCTCAAACTCTGCAAAACAGGTGGTGTACATCTGGTACAGGTAAACCTTGCCGGGCCTCATTTTCGGCCGCAGAACTGCGCCTTTCTCCACCGCTGTTTTGTGCCAGCTGCTGCCTTCCATGATGGAGGGCCGAGGGACGGTTCCACCCACCACGGCAGGCGGATCACAGGGGGATCTCCACCAACAGCTGCCATTTCCCTCGCTCCCCGGAGCATTACTGGCCAATAGCTCATATTCGCTGAGAAGAAAGGCACAATTTCCCGCAGCCATGGCAAACCTTACGTTTTTCTGCTCCATGCTCATTACCCCACATACAGCGAGCCGTCGGCGTTGTACCGTGGAACCATGCCAAACCAGGAATATCCGCCATGACTATATTCTTTGTAGACACTGGACGCTGGTTTTGGAATCCCGGTAAACACGGAAATCGCCGTAAAACCCGATCTGACTCATTTTGAAATCAGAATACCCAGTATTCTGGATCGCTCCTGCCGCCGCAGTCCCGCAGCCCAGCATCATGACAGACAATGCCAAAGCGATTGCCAAAGCCTTGATTTTCATCTTCATGTTTTTGCACCCTCCTCACTCGGTCAAGCGCTCTTCAGCAGCGCCATCAGCATGGCCAGCGCTGCCGCCTTTTTCCACTCGAACCTTACCTCAAAAATTTTGCACCCGAGCCAAAAGGCCAGGACTGAAGTTGCCATGGTATCAGCTGTGGCCAGAACCATGCACAAGGGCCAAGCCATCCTGTTGTTCACCCCCTCCTACTTGAACACCCGGCCGGTGCGCTTGTCCAGCAGCACCACCCGGCCCAGGATCTCAAACCCGGCCCCGTCCGCCACATACCGCAGGACGTGGACCAGGTCGCTGACCCGCTTGTCATCCCGGCCCAGGCTTTCCTCGGCCCGGGTCCGGGTGGGGTCCGGCAGCCCGCTGGGGTTGCGTCCATAACGATCATCCGGCATGGTTTTTCCTCCTTTCTCGCTGCGGCGCCTCACGGCACCACCTCCAGGAACCGCTGGCGCTCCTTGTCGAAGGCCAGGGGAATCTCCCCCACCCGGCCCTCCTTGTTTTTGGACAGGATGCAGACGCTGCGGCCGTCCTCAGCGTTGCCCAGCAGCAGGACGGCGTCGGCGTCCTGTTCCAGCTGGCCAGATTCCTTCAGGTCGGCGTTGCTGGGCAGGGTGTGGGCGGCGTTGCGGCTCAGCTGGGCCGCGCCCATCACCACCATGCCGGTGGTCTGGGCCAGCTCGTGGAGGCCGATGGAGATCTGGGTGATGGCCTGATACCGGTCCCCCGACCGGTCGGGCCGGATGATCTGGACGTAGTCCACCATCACCACCTGGGCCTTCATCCGCAGGGCCTGGGCCCGGATCCAGGCCACGTTCCGCCCCGATGCAGACCGGATGTACAGGGGCAGCTGCCGCAGCTTGGACAGGCCGTCCAGCTCAGCGGCGGGGACTTTCTTGGTCTTCACCTGTTCCAGGGGCGCATAGAGCTGGTTTGCGATGATCCGCTGGGCCAGAATCCGGGGGCTGGTTTCCAGGCTGAAATAGCAGACCTTCCGGCCCTGCTTGGCCATCTCCACTGCGATCTGGAGACTCAAGGCAGTCTTGCCCGCCGAAGGCCGGCCGCCGATCAGGATGAAGTTTCCCGGCAGGATGTGGAGGTTCCGGTCCAGAGGGCCGATGCCGGTGGCGATGTAGTTTGGCTGCTGGTCCAGATTGCGGATGTAGTCGTCGATCAGGTCGCCCAGGGGGGTGAAATCCTCCCCGGGGTGGTCGGTGTCCAGGGCCTGGCCCATCCGGCCATAGAGGGCCGCCAGGTCCTCGTAGCTGGTGGAGGGGGACGCCGCCTGCACCGCCAGGGCCTGGAACCGCTCCAGGGCCCGGTGCTCCAGCAGGGCCGTCACCCACTCCCGCACCCGGCTGCGGGTCACCTTCACCGGGGCCACGTCCAGGGCGTCCATACAGGCCGCCACAGTCTCTTTCAGGTCGGGGTAACGGTGGAGCACGTCCACCACGTCCATCTCGCCCTTGGCGCTCCAGGTGCCGTCTATGGCGGCGTATAAATCCCCCAGACCCTCGGGGAAGTCGTCCGGGGTCAGGCGGCCCGCCGCCTCGGGGATGTACTGGGGAAAGCCCAGCAGGGCTGCCAGCAGCATACGGGGAAGGTCAATCATGTCAGCACCTCATAGCGGGGTTCCGGCGCCGTCTGCTGGGGCTGCTGCCGCCGGCTGCGCATTTTCTCCCGGCGGGCCGCCAGGTCCCCGGGGGTCTTGACCCCTTCTTTCCGCCAGGTAGACAGGACACTGTCTAGATAGCTCCAGCTGCGGCCGTTGTGCTGGGCCGCCTCATGAATGGCCAGATGGATCATCTCGTCCCCCGTCTCGGCCCGGTAGGCCTGGAGCTTGTCCAGGGCGCTGCGGGGGAAAACGCCGATCTCCTGTTCGTAGTCCTGGATCAGCCCCGCCAGGGCTGTGTCGGTGCGGCTGTCGGGGTCTTTTGAGAATACAGCTTCAGCAGCAGTTACAGCTTCAGTTACAGTTACAGTGCTTTCGGGTTCTGAAAACCTCCGGCTTTCCTGGTTTTCGGATGAAAAACCTTGTTCGGGAAGGTTTTTATTTTCAAAACCTATGGTTTCTGCATTTTGAGGTATGGTTTTTTCAGTTCGCGTTCTGGGGCGTCCGCCACGCTTTCCGCCCTCCCGTTTGGCGATGTTGGTGTCGATGCTGGGCCGGATCACGGCGAACACCGCCCGCTGGATGGCGGACTGCAGCGCCGGCTCCTCCCCCGTCAGGGCATAATTGCAGATGGCCCAGAACATGGCCAGCTGGTCCGGCTCCTCCATCTCCCGGATGGCACCCAGAAACGACCGGTAAAACACAAAGGACTCCCGGTTTTCGTTTTGCATAATAACTCCTCCGATGGCCTCGCGGCCGGTTTGACAAAGCGCCCCGCCCGCCGGGCAGAGCGCATGGGATTATTTCACAGTCTGTGGCGATTCAGCTGGCGAACCCTCTCAGACCGGACAGGTCAATGTGGGTGCTTTCCTTCACACGGGATGCCGCTGCATCCTGCACAATCTCCAGGGCGTCCGACTTTGCTCCGTCGGGGTCGCCGGTCTTGCGGCCCCATTCCGCTGCCACCTGCCGCAGCAAAGCCCCCAGCAGGACGCACAAATCCGCGTTGCCGCCCCGCACCAGCGCCTGGACAGTCTTGGTGGCCGGGTCATATTCGGCATGGATACTCACTTTTTCACGATTGGCTTGCATTTTTGGAACACCTCCTGTATACTTTGAGGTGAGCACATCCAACAGCTCACCATGGCTCTGCCCGATCTCGACCATCGGGCGGGGCCTTTTTGTTTTGAATCATGGGGCGGCCTTCCGGCTGCCGAAAAAGTGGACGAACTCCGACAGGTCCGCCCCCAGCAGGCTGCAGGCCCCGGCGGCCTCGGGCAGGCTCCAGGGGGTGCGGCCCCGCACCCGGGCCGACAGCCCCGAGGGGGCCAGACCCACCGCGGCGGCCACGTCCTCGCTGTGGAGGCCGGCGGCCTTCAGCTTGGAGCGGAACCAGGTCACCGGATCATCCGGCAGCGGGGGCGGCGGAGGCGTGGTCTCCACGCAGCCCAGACCCGCCAGCACCGGCGCGAAGTCATCCGGCGCACCGTCCAGGGTGATGGTCATCTTCATGGCATCGTTCCTCCTTTCCTTCTCCTTTGGCTCCTTCCAGCCAGTCCTCATACCGCCGGATCACCGGCAGCAGCGCCAGGCCCAGCCCGCTGGCCGCGACGGCTGCCGCCGCATACAGCAGCCAGAACCCCGGATACTGGGGGATTCCCAGCAGCATCCAAAAGGCTGTCACCTCCAGGGCCAGGTACCCGGTCTGCAGAGCCAGCAGCCCCGCCCGGGCCGGCCAAAGGCTCCGCCGGGCTGTCTTTTTGTTGTTTCGCATTCAAAACTCCTCCTCTCACCTGAAAAAACAGAGAATCACGGCCACTGCTGCAGCCAGCACCAGCAGCCAGTCCAGCCGGGTGGGTTGGTAGTCCATGGGCCCCTCCTATCTGTGCCGCCAGAGGTTGGCGGTCTCGGCAGCACAGCGGGCGAAGATCTCCCCCTTCTCGGCGTCGGTGTGGGAAATGCCAGGCACCGCCAGCACTCTGGAGGCCCGGATCCGTTCGGCCACCGCCTGGGTGGCCCGCAGATCCTGTTCCATGGCGGCGGCGTCCTCCCGGTAGTGGGAGGACCGCTCGTCCACGATCCGCACCTCCTCCTGGAGGGCGGCATGGACACACCGCCGCAGCCGCTCCATGGCCACCTCCAGGCCGTCCTCAGAGGCCCACTGGTTGAACTGCCGGTAGTTGTCCCGGCCTGCCTGCCGCAGCCGTTCCAGGCGATCGGGTCCGAACCGCAGCTCCTGGATCACCCCGGCGGCATAGATCTGCCAGGCGGTGGCCGCAGCCTCGTCCCCTGCCATCCGCAGCTGCTTTTCCCGGCGGGTGCGGGGCGCCCGCAGCAGCGGCACCGGGAAATCCATCTGCACCTTGCCCTGGATCCAGCTTTCCCGCTGGCGGGCGGCTGCCTCTGTGCCCTGGCTGAGGACGGCGGCCACGTTTTCCTCCTGGATCCGCCGCAGCACCTTGGCCAGACGCTCCAGCCGGCCGGCGCCGATGCCAAACTCCTGGTGGAGGGCCACCGTCAGGCACCAGGAGGCCAGCTGGGCCACCGCGGTCTTGGTTTCAGACATTTCCTGGGAAAATCCCATCTGTATGTACTCCTTTCGCGTATTTGCGGCCCGCCGGGATCGAACCGGCGCAAAGGACCACCCGCCGCACATCCAACCCCCATCCCCGCGCACCGGAATGGATGGGGGTGCCCTTGGGCCGGGCCGCCTCTGGGGAACTTGCCCGGCTCCAGATCCGGGTGGTATTGGTACCCATGCTGCCGGGATGTCGGACAGGGAATCCCCGCAGCATGCCGGGCCTTTCGGCCCACATAGAGCCCTCTGCCGCATTGCGGAACAGCAGAGGGAGTGCCCACAAGCAGGGCGGCTCCCGGCGAACTTACCCGCCGCCAGGCACGGGGCAAAACCACTCCCGCCAGAGAGGTCTCTCCGGGCAGGAATCCGGGCCTTTCGGCCCATATAGAACCCTCTGCCAGGGCGCACCAGGCAGAGGGGGCGGGGTGCATCTCCCCGCCTGCCGCGCTGGCCGCGGTCGGCCTGCCCGGATGCCGCCGGGCGGGGGCCGGGTTATGACGCCGGCTCCCTTTGATCCCATGGCGAGGGCGGCTTTCACGCCCTTGCCGGCGCCGGAGTTTGAGCGCTGCCGCTTTGCGCGGCCGCCGCAGGATCCGCCATCCATCATGCAAACCTGACTGGGTGCGCCGGGCTCGAACCGGCCGGCAGCCTGCTGCGGCACCCCTTAGAGCGGCCTCAGGGGCCGCAGTGCTCCTCTTGTTCCGGGGTTTCTTTCTCGGGCCGGATCGGCGCATAGTCCGGGCAGCCGGTGTCGTACCCCGCGCAGGCCCGGCACTCGGGTCTGTCCAGGTGGAAGGTCCGCCGGCACTGTTTTTCATCCAACGCACTCACCCTCCCCTCCATGTGCCTGGACGGAGGGGAAAAAGTAGGAGCCGATCTCCTCCTGGGGGATCTCCATCATCCTGCAGATCATGCAGATCTCCTTCTCGGTCCATCCGCCGGCACTCACACCCCGCAGCCGGGCTGACAGGGTGTTTTTGCTGATGCCCAGCGCATCGGCCACCTCGCCGTCGTAGTAGCCGCAGGCGCGGAACCGCGCCCGCAGCCGCCAGAACGGGATCTGGTTGAACGTTCCGTGGACCAGTGCTGCCATGGTTCCTGCCTCCTCTCTTCGTTGCATCCGGGTTGGTTTCCAGTCTTATCGCTTCCATAACACAGACAGGGGGTTCATCGTTCCCCATCCTGCCGCTGGGTCTCCAGCTCAAAATCTCGCGTCAGGGTGTCGGGGTCGTAATACTGGACAATGCTCTGATCGGTCGCCCCGTCGCAGATGGTGAGTTTGATTTTGCCGCATCCGTCCTTCCAGTCGTTTTCACAGACCAGGATTAGGCCCTCCGAGCCGGTCCTGCCGCCGTAAATGTCGGTACCAGTCACCATCCAGCGGGATTTTTCCAGCTTCGCCCGGGGGAACAGCCGCTTCATCAGCTTGCGGACGGTGCGGGGAGTGAGTGAAAAGGTGTGTTTGGGTTCCATGCAATCGCCTCCTGTCTATGTTGTATGCGGGTTGGTTTCTCATTCTTTCCACAGCGAAATGATGATGGCTGCCAGCGACATGACCAGCGCAGGGATATACATCCAAAACGTCGGCTTTTGCATCCTGTTCTCCTTTCTCTCGGAGGCCACCTTTTGCCGGTTTTTGAGCACTTTTTGTGCTCATTCGGAGAAAAAAATTTCCTGCACAGGCAGGCCATAATAGCGGGCAATCTTCATTTTCACCTGGTCCCGGGGAGACCGTTCGCCTCTCTCGTACATAAACAGGGCAGATGTGCTGATTCCCAGCGCTTTGGCGACGCTTTTTGCATCCTGATTCCCCCGCAGCCGCCGCAGCCGGCTCCCGATTTCTTTGTGATCCATCTGAATCACCTCCTTTGGTGTGCACTTATTGTACTCGATTTAGGGAAACTTTTCCATTCGCATTGTGCACAAATAGTGTGCTCAGTTTTTCACGGTCTCTAGTGCACGTTTCGTGCTTGCTTTTGTGCACATTCAGTGGTATTATAAATTTGTACAATATCCAAGATCTAAGCAAGGAGCTAACCCATGGCGACGTTTTCAGAAAGGCTTAAATCCCTCCGCTCGGAAAAGGGCTGGTCCCAGCAACGGCTGGCCGATGAGCTAAAACTTTCCAAAAGCAGCGTCAATATGTACGAGCGGGGTGAACGTGAACCCGGCTTTGAGACGATGGAGGCCATCGCCGACACATTCAACGTGGATATGGATTACCTGTACGGCCGGACTGATGTCAAAATCGCAGAGCCGATCCAGTTCAATGCTGACACTGTCCCGCCGGGGTTCCGCCCCCTGCCCGAGATGACCCAGGTGCCCCTGATCGGCAACATTGCCTGCGGCACCCCCATCACCGCCGAGGAGAACATCAAGCAGTATATTGGAGTCCCGGCGGCCTGGCGGGCTGACTTCGCCCTGGAATGCCACGGGGACAGTATGGCCCCCCGGATCTGTGACGGGGACATCGTCTGCATCCGCAAGCAGTGTGAGGTGGAGACCGGCCAGATTGCAGCAGTGCGGATCGGCGAGGAGGCCACTCTCAAACACTTCTACAAATCTGGGGACATGGTCCAGCTGATCGCCGAGAACTCGGCGGTCTGCCCGCCCATGATCTTTTCTGGAACACAGCTGGCTGACATCAAAATCGAAGGCCTGGCCGTCGGGTTCTGCCGGGGGCTGTTGTAAAACTACTTTTGGGAAAGGAATTCAAATGAGTTGGCAGGACGTCCTTGCTATTTTATCTTTTCTTGTAGGCCTTGAATCTTTGCGGAGAACGGGAAACATTCAGAAAGCTTTAACGGCCCAAACTGAGCACAAATTCCAGCGAGACAACGCCCGCAATTTTCTGCCCCAGGTAAAAGACCTTCTGGATCAGGTTCAAGCGGACTATGAAGACCTGGATCAGGTGGAACGGGATATCAAACAGGTACAATCTGTGCTGTCCCAGCTCCAGCATGGTGTGGACATTTCCAAGCCTCATGTGGAGAAAATTCTCAAAATGATCAATGAAAATGCAGACAATGGCTACAATGGGGAGTCTTTGTCTCATACTTCTCAGGCCTATATTGATGAATTGAGCGCTTTGGTGATTGCTTTAAAGAAGGAGGCCGATTGATATGTTTGCAGATCAGGTAGAAAGTTTCGTTTTAGAACTGACCGATATGACGGAAAAAGATCTTATCACATGGGAGCGCTTTCCCCAGCACTATCCCTTCCAGAATAACCTCTTTGTCCAGAATTTCATCCAGAAGCACCCTGAGATGGACAAGAATCGCTCCTATTTCTTTTCCCACAAAAATGGACTGGTGCTGTTCATCCGGTATACCTCCGGCAAGATCACCGAAGGTGTCCATATTCAAAAACACTTTGGTGAACCCATTATTGATCTGACCCAGGGATATTTTATGGACCCCTCTGTCCCTGATCTGGGCAAGGCCATTGACCGGGCCATTGAAGTAGATGAAGCCTTGCCGGACGGCGTCTATCATTTCATGGGGGACATTGAAAAACTGAACACTTCACCCGATGCGGAAGGGTGAAGATGATCCATCGAAGTTGATTCAATCACAGGAGGTTAAACTATGGGACTATTTGGAGGAAATACCGTCTGCTCTCTTTGCGGTGAAAAGGCAGGCATCACAGCCCTGAAGCTGCCCGACGGAGTGATCTGCCACAAATGCCTGGGCAAATGCAGCCCGCTGTACAGCCGGGCCGGCAAGAGCTTCCAGGAGATCACCGACCACATCCGCGCCCGGGAGGAAAACGCCCGGCGCTACCAGGCAATGCGCTGGACCAACACCGTCAGCGGGTGGATCTTTGCGGACACCGAAAGCCAGACCTGGTGCTGCCCGGTAACCTGCCCCAAAAACCCGGACCTGTTCCACTTTGCGGATCTGATCGACTTCGAGCTGCTGGAGGACGGAGTATCGGTCACCAAGGGCGGCCTGGGGTCCGCCGTGGTGGGCGGGGCGCTGTTCGGCGGGGTTGGCGCCATTGTGGGCGGCGGCCTGGGCAAAAAGCAGCTGCTGGCGCTGTAAGTTTGAGGGATGTTCCAATCCTGTTCATGTATGTTGATTTGGGGGAATCAAAAATGGACGCAGAAACACCAGTCCCCGCAGGAACTGCAACGGTACTCGACACGAATCAAATCATTGCAGAGACCCTTACAGCATTGATTACTGATGCTGTCAAAGCCGGCTGGAGCGGTGCCAAGAAGTTTTTTAAAAATCTGGATGACACTTATTCCATCCGCTGCGGGAAGACGTATGATGATTATTTAAAGAATACCATCACCAGCATCTGCCAGGTCAAAACGCTGATCTTCGACAGCATACCCAAATATCTGTATTCCTTCTATGAGATTCCCAACCTGCAGTATCAGGACAAGGTGATCGAGGTATCCGATGTAAAGGACCTTCTGGATCTTGGGAACAAGCTGCTGATTACCGGTACTGGCGGCCTGGGCAAATCACTCCTGCTCAAGCATCTCTTTTTAAATACCGCCCAGCACGGTTACTATATCCCGGTATTGCTCGAGCTGAGAAAATGCAATCGTCTGGAAGAAGAAAAGATCTCTCTGGAAGATGTCATTTATCAAAACTTGTACCATCACGGTTTCCAGCTGGAAAAGAAATACTACTTATCCAGCTTGGAGCAGGGAGGCTACCTGATTCTTCTGGACGGCTTCGACGAAGTCCGCCAGGAAAAGGCGGAGCGTGTTTTTGATGCCATTCAGGAGTTCGCTGGCCGGTACAGCAAAAACCATATGATTGTGTCTTCCCGGCCTTCCGACCGTTTCATAGGCTGGAGTGATTTTCCTGAGCTTTCCCTCTGTGATTTGACCAAAGAGCAGGCTTTTCAGCTGATCCGCAAAATTGACTACGATGAGGCGACCAAGACTGCCTTTCTGGAAGTGTTGGATGACGGGATGTTTGAAACCTACGAATCCTTTGCATCCAATCCGCTGCTGCTGACCCTTATGCTGCTTACATTCAGCAAGTATGCTATCCTTCCCGAGAATCTGAATTCCTTTTATGAACTGACCTTTTCAACTCTTTTTTACAGGCACGATCGCACAAAGGGTTATTTTACACGGGATCTTCACAGCCATCTCAGCTATGACGATTTTAGAATGCTTTTTTCCTCTTTCTGCTTCCACTCTTATTTTTCAGAGGATTTTGAATTTACAGAGGATCAGCTGCGCCAGTATATTCAGGATGCAAGGGGGATCATTGAAAATCAGTCTTTTACCAACGACGATGTGATTGAAGATCTGACTTCTTCCGTCTGTATGCTGGTGAGAGAGGGGTTCAATTACCACTTTATTCACCGGTCCTTCCAGGAGTATTTTGCAGCCTGGCGCACTGCCCAGCTGCCTGACGATACCCAGTTCAACCTTTTAACTTATTCGTTTTCCAATCCTGTCTCATGCGCTTCTGATCTGTATATGAGGATGCTGTTTGTTCTGGAAGAAGAGAGGGTCAATAAGGTTATACTTTGTCCCGGCATCAAAAAACTGAAAGACTTGTATGATGAGGACGGATTTTCATGCAATCTTCTCAGCAAATTATTTCCCTATATAGGTTCACAAAGAGGCTTCTATCCGGAAACCAATGAAATTGGGCCTTTTTATTCCCCTATACTTGCCTATGCAGATTATTACATCTTCCGGATTATCAATCTCACCTGCGATCTAAATAACCATTCACTGCCAAGCAACGGAATTGATTTACGGAAGCAGGAAATCCTTCACAAGCTTTCAAAGCACATAGATGCTACAAATCAATTTTGCTGTCCTATCCATGAAGCTGCTGATGTGGTTGGAAACGAGGATCTTCTTTACTGTTTGTATTCGTACAGAACTCAGATACAATTTTGCCTCCAGATCTATGACAAGTACACTCGGAAGACCAATCCAACAGAGCTTACCATGAAGTCAATCCTGGCCGATATTCCATAATTGCTGTCCCAAAATCACCATCACGAACAAAAAATCCCGCCCACCTGCTGGAACAGGCGGACGGGAAAGCAACCGGCTCCCCCAAAGGGATCATCGCACAGTCGGACAGTGTGATTATACCTCTTTGGGCGGGGTCTGTCAATCATACCCAAAGGAGGTTTTTGTATGGGCAGACGCACCAATACGGCGGTCTGGCTGGAAAAGCTGGGCCGCTGGCAGATCAACGTCCAGAAGGACGGCAAGCGCCGCAGCTTCTACAGCTTCAAGCCGGGCCGCACCGGCCAGCGGGAGGCCAACGCCAAGGCGGACGACTGGCTGGACAAGGGGGTCAAGACCCGGCGCAAAAAGGTGGCAGATGTCTGGCCGGAATACCTGGCCCAGCGGCAGCTCACCACCTCCGAGAGCAACTGGAAGCCCATGGAAAGCCGCTGGCGCACCTGGATCGCACCCAACCTGGGCCGGAAAAAGCTGGAGGCCCTGACGGATCAGGACCTGCAGCACGTCCTGGATCTGGCCTGTGCCGCCGGCCTGAGCAAAAAGACCCTGCAAAATCTTTTTGCCGACCTGACCGGCCTGCTGAAATTCGCCCGCAAGAGCGGCTACACCGCCTACCACCCCGAGGATCTGTCCATCCCGGGCAGTGCCCGCTATAAAGAGCGGCGGATCCTGCAGCCCGACGGCCTGTCCATTCTGATGCGCAGCGACGAAACGGTCCTGCGGGGCAAGCCGGTCCAGGATCCGTTCATCCACTACTATCGCCTGGCGGTGCTCACCGGGATGCGACCCGGCGAGCTGCTGGGCCTGGAGTGGGGCGACCTCCACGGCACCGTCCTGCGGCTGTGCCGCGCCCGGAACGTCCACGGCCAGATCACCAGGGGCAAAAACCAGAACGCCTTGCGGACCATTGCCCTCTCGTCTGTCTCCATCCAGGAGCTGGAAGCCCAGCGGGCCCTCACCGGCGGCGCCCGGCGGGTGTTCGGGGATGCCTCGGAAAGCACCATCCGCCACCGATGGCGGATCTACTGCGACCACAACGGCATTCCCTACTGCAGCCTGTACGAGCTGCGGCACACCTTTGTCAGCATCGCCCAGAATCTGCCCGAGGGCCAGCTGAAAGCCCTGGTGGGCCACAGCCGCAGCATGGACACCTACGGTGTCTATGCCCACGAAGTCCAGGGTCAGACCCGGCAGATCTCCACCGCCCTGGACCAGCTTTTCTCCCCCTATGAGTAACACACTTTATAACACACTTTTTCTGCAGCGGCGCAAAAAACTGCGGATTGGAGTAGGCATGAAAATCAGAATTTGCTTGAAAACACTGCAATTTTTATCGTGTTCCACACCCTTTTCTGGGTTCGACTCCCATCGCCTCCACCAGTAAAAAGCCGCTCGGGAACTCATCTTCCCGGGCGGTTTTCTTGTTTTGACCACACCAGGCAGAGCCTGCCAGGCAAAGCCTGGACTATCTCGCGCCAGGCAGAGCCTGGACTATCTCGCGCACCCAGGTTGCCTGTAGCCCTTAGCTTCTGAGCCCGCGGTCTTTTCGTATAGCCCATGCCCATCGCGCACCTAAGTTGCCTATCCCCTTTTACTTAGCAGCCCGCGGCCCCGGGCCCGTTTGGACTGTACCGCAAAGAAAAAATCCCCCCGCCCTGCCAAACCGGCAGCGCGGGGGGATTTGTTTGGGCCGGGGCCTTTCCACACGTCACCGGCCCGCGGGGGCAGAAAGCCGCTGGATCAGCCTGGCCGCCAGCGTTTCGGCCTCGGCGGCGGGGACCCAGAGGTCCGGGTAAAAGCCCTCGAACTCCTTGAAGTAGTAGCCCTCGCCCCCGTAGACGGGGACGGTCAGGCCATCGCCCATGGCGACCTCGCAAAGGCTGTTGGGCAGCTGGATCCGGGTGGCGGCAGAGGTCAGATAGTACCCGCCGGTATTCTCGCCGATCAGGATGACGTTTTCCAGATCCTGGACCTTGTCCACAATGGATTCCGCCGCCGAGCCCACAAACTTGCTGGTCAGGACCACCAGGACCCGATCGTTTTCCACCCAGTTGTTCCTGGTGCTTGAACTGTTATAGGTGCCGTAAAACGCGTTGAAAGAGAAATTCAACAGGTTCCCCCGCAGGGGCTGGCCGCAGTATTCCTGGATCCAGCTGTCCCCAATGCCGGTGCCGCCTCCGCTGTTGGTGCGCAGGTCCAGCATGGCAGTGGGGGCATCTTTGATGGCGGCGGCGCCGGCAACAATCTCCTCGACGTAGCTCGGGTGGCAGGCATCGAATTCAAAGGCCGGGATCCCCCCGGTTTCCCGCAGGTCGGTGATCACGGTCCTCTTGTCGCCCCGCAGATTGCTTGCATAGCCCACCGAGTTTTCCCAGCTGTACAGCCGGAACGGCTCTGCGGTCAGGGTTTCGCTGCTGCCGTCGGTGTATCGAATGGTGAGGGCCTCGCTGCAGGTCTGCGTCTGGTCGTTCCACTCCCCCGGCTCTAAAAGAATAGGGTAATAGACTATTTCCCCTTCGGGGGAGATGGAGGGCTTGAACAGCCCCTCCAGGTCGGGGTGGTTGTCCACCGACTCCACCTTTTTGCCCTCCGCCGTCTGGTAGCCCTCATCGGTTTTATAAAAATCCGTTTCGCGGAAAAAGAAAGGGATCTGGAACAGGTTGGTATGGCCCCCGTTGATGTTGAAATGGGCGTCCGGCAGAAAGGCCAGGCCGTCCAGCAGCAGGTCCTGGAATGCCTGGGCGGTCCAGCTTTCCTGTTCCCCACACCGGGCGAGGATCTCCGCCTTGTGGGCATCGAACACCTCTGCCCCGCCCAGATAGTCGTACGGGCCATAGAGGGCCGCGAAGGCGCCGAACAGGTACTCCACATCCCGGGCCGCCTGGTCGGCGGTGATGACGGCGTCCGGGTCAAAGGGCTTGGCCCCGTCCTCCCCGATCTGGTATTGCTCCAGCGCGGCCTGGTCCGGGGCCTGCCTCAGATAGCGGCCCCGATCCATGGGTTTCTGCTCCACGCTCTGATGTTTGGCGTTCACCCCGGCCAGCAGCTCTTCCAGTGTGGGCTGCTGGAGCTCCGGCGCGGCGGCGCAGCCGGCCATCAAAACACACAGGATCACGCTCAGCAGCGCTGTCCCCATTCCATGTTTTTTCATCTGCGGCTCCTTTCTTTGGCAGAGGCCAACCAATGGATTCCATTTCTTTTAACATAACATCCTCAAAGGGCCCGGTCAAGGGCCCGCCGGGCCTTGCGGGCCCGCTCCCGGGTGATGTATAATAAAGCCAAAGCCTGCGGGCGCCTGTTTTGGATTGGTTGAAAGGAGGATGAACCCAGATGAAACCGTATCATGGGATTTTGGCTTTGATCAGTTATCTTGTATTGCAGTTCCTGGCGGCCGGCTTGATCTCGGTGGAGCACTATGAACCCATTGCCGGGGTCATCGCATTGCTTGTGTTTGGATGGCTGCTGCGCAAAAAGCGGATGCTGCGCCTCAGCAGCCGGGACCTGAAGGGTTCCCTGCTCCTCTCCTGTATCGGGATCGGCATCGGCCTGGCCCTGCTCTCCAAACTGACCTTTGTTGTGGGGGTTCTGACGACCCAGCCGGTGGTGCTGGAGCAGTCCTCTGCTGCCTCGCCTGTCTCCTTTTGGGTGGAATCCATCGCCACCAAGGCGGTGCTGATCCCCATTGTGGAAGAGCTGCTGTTCCGCGGGATCCTGTTCGGGTCCTTCGCCAGCTCCTTCTCCTACAAGCTGGCCATCCCGCTCTCGGCGGCCATCTTTGCCCTGGTCCACTACACCGTCTCCTGGCCCATGGTGTTCCTGATCGGGACCATGCTGGCCTGGATTTACTGGCGCACCGGCAGCCTGGCGGCCCCCATGGTGATCCATTGCACCGTCAATTTCTTCGCCCTGCTGTCGCTCCCCCTCTACGCCCTGCTGGCCGTCAACCGGACCCTGGGGATCCTGGCGGCCCTGGGGCTGTTCCTGGCGGGGATCCCGGTCACCTGCCTGTCCACCAAAAGATTCCTGCAAAAGCACGACGCCCTGCCGGCCTGACAGGGCTGCAGCCCCTGCCCCGCCGGGGCTTCCATCCAACAGAAAAGCGGCATGGCCTGCGGGGCCATGCCGCTTGTTTGGTTTATGGTTACAATACCAGGTTGGCGAACAGCACAATCAGCGGGATCGCAATCAGGGTGCGCTCCAGGAAGATGATCAGCAGCTTCCAGAAGTTGAGGGGGATCTCGCTCTTGATGATGATGGCCCCCACCTCGGTCATGTAGATGATCTGCACCAGGGACAGCACGCCGATGATGAACCGGGTCTTGAAGGAGGCCACCCCCGTGATCAGCAGGGCGGGGATGAACATGTCGGTGAAGCCGATCAGGGCCGCCGGCGCCACCGCAAAGGCCTCCTCCACCCCGAACAGCTGCAGGTACAGCCCGATGGGGTAGGAAATCCACTGGAACACCGGCGTATAAGTGGCGATGATCAGGGCCACCATGCCCCAGGCCATCACCACCGGCACCAGGTCAAAGAACATGCCCACCACCACTTCCATGCCGCTGGAAATGACCTTGCCTGCGGTGAACTCCTCAGCCCGCTTGCAGCTCAGTTCCAGGGCATAGGGCAGCAGCTTGGTGTCCTGGGGCAGGTCCTCGTTCAGCTGCTTGCCGGCCTTTTCCTGGTAGGTGTCGGGGATGGTGCTGATGGGCGGGATCCGGATCCCGATCACCGCCAGGATCACACCCACCAGGCAGATGCACAGGTAGAAGGCGGGGAACATGTTGCTGACGCTGACGGTGTTGGCGATCATCAGGCAGAACGGGATGGACACCAGGGAGAAGTTGGTCATGATGTAGCCGGCCTCCCGCTTGGTGTAAAAGCCCTTCATGTACTGTTCCCGGGTCAGGATCACGGCGGCGTTGGAGGCGCCGAACCAGGAGGCGATCAGGTCCACCGAGGCCCGGCCCGGCACATGGAACAGGGGCCGGACCACCGGCCGCAGCAGCACCCCCAAAAACTCCATGATGCCGCAGTCGGTCAAAAAGGGCAGGATGAAGCTGAAGGCCACCACAATGCACAGCAGGGTGTTGCACAGGTCCAGCATGGTGACGCCGGTGTCCGCCGAGGTGACCGCCTCGGGGCCAAAGCCGAACACGATCATGCAGGCGAACACCGCCCCCAGGATCTTGGACCCCAGGTAGAAGGGGGTGGTGTGGAAGGCCTTCATCATATAGGGGTTCTTGCGGATGAAGTCAGGCTTGGCCACAAGGTCCACAATGCCCATCACCGCCGAGAACACCAGGATGGCCACAATGATGTAGTTCATGCTGACCCCCATGAAGTCCTTGATGGCGGTCTTGAGGAAGTCCAGCAGGGTGGTGAAGGATTCCCCCTGGGGGATGGGCACCAGGAACACCAGGATGCCAAAAGCGGACCCCAGGAGAAACTTGGCCAGGTTTTTCGGGGTAACATAAGTGGATTGGTTCACGGTTTCTCACTCCTCACAAAACAAAAGGTTACAGCTGTTCCACCTGCTGCATGGCCTCAAAGAGGCTGTCTTCGGTCACCGGGTAGGGGATGTGCTCCATGTCGGGGCTGTGGACGGCCTCGGCCAGCACCGGCGCCAGCAGCTGCCGGTCCAGGGGCACCTGCATCTGGCCCAGGGTGGCGGGGATGCCCAGGCTGTCCATGAAGCGGCGGATCTTGTGCATCTCGTCGGTCTGGTGGTCCAGTGCCAGCTGGACCAGCACCCCGTAGGCCACCACGTCCCCGTGGAGCCAGGCCTTTTCAAAGCCGGGCAGCAGCACCAGGCCGTAATACACCGAGTGGGCCACGGCGCCGTTGTAGTTTTCGTCCACCAGCAGGGACACCAGGCCGGTGCTCACCACGTTGGCCAGCACCGCCTCTTCCAGCGCCGGCGTGGGCCGGTGGGCGCGGCAGTCGGCCAGGGCTGCGGCCCCGTGCTCCAGCAGCGGGAAACAGCACATCTCGCTGATGCAGCGGGCCAGGGCCGAGCTGTGGGGCAGCGACTCCCCCCGGGAGGAGAACTGGCACTCATAATATTTGCCCAGGGTGTCCCCCATGCCGGCCCGCAGGTAGCAGGCCGGGGCCGCCGCGATCACCCCGGTGTGGATGAAGCAGTGGACCGCCGGGCGGTCGAAGTAGTCAAAGCATTCAAAGCTGCCGTCCTCCCGGTACACCACCGACAGGGCCGTGGTGCCGGCGCAGGTGGCCGCAATGGTGGGGAAGGTGAACACCGGCAGCCCGGCCCGCCAGGCCGCACCCTTGGCGGTGTCCAGGGCTTTGCCGCCCCCCATTCCGAAGATCATCCCGGCCCCCAGGGCTTTGGCCCGGGCGGCCAGCTCTTCCATCCGGCGGTGGGTGCACTCGCCGCCGAATTCCTCCCGGCCCACGATTTCCAGGCCGCTGCCCGCCAGGGCCTGGTCCAGGGCCGGGGCGGCCGCCGCCATGGCTTTGGCGCCGCCTACCAGCAGCGCACGGCTGCCGTAGAGCTTGCACACCCCGGGCACCGCCTGGTAGGCGTCGGCGCCTATGGTATAATTGGCAAAAAAGGTTGTTGCAGACATCGGCTCTCCCCCTCGCTCTTCACTTGAGCAGCGCGGCCATCCGGCTCAGGCGCCGGAGGGCCTCGTCAATGGTTTCTTCCGAACGGGCAAAGTGCAGCCGGATCAGGTGGTTCACCGGCTCCCGGAAAAAGCTGGACCCCGGCACCGCCGCCACCCCGATCTCCCGGATCATCCACTCGCAGAATTCCAGGTCGCTGTACCCGGCGAACCGGGGCAGGTCCAGGAAATCCTGGATGTCCACCATCACGAAATAGGTGCCCTGGGGGATGTTGTGCTTGAGGCCGATCTTGTCCAGCCCTTCCAGGAAGTGCTGCCGCTTGGCGGTGTAGAGGGCCAGCAGCCCGTCGTAATAGGACTGGGGGAAGTTCAGGCCCACCACGGCCGCCTCCTGCAGGGGGGCCGGCGCCCCCACCGTCAGGAAGTCATGGACCTTCTTGGCCCCCTCCACCACTTCGGCCGGCCCGATCAGGTAGCCCAGCCGCCAGCCGGTGATGGAATAGGTCTTGGACAGGGAGTTGCAGGTGATGGTGTGGTCGTACATGCCGGGCAGGGACGCCATGCAGACGTGGTGGTTGGGGGCATAGACCATGTGCTCGTACACCTCGTCGGTGATCACGAAGGCGTCGTATTTCAGGGCCAGCTCCCCGATGCCCATCAGCTCCTCCCGGGTGAACACCTTGCCGCAGGGGTTGGAGGGGTTGCAGACGATGATGCCCTTGGCCCCCTGGCGGAAGCCGTCCTCGATGATCCCCAGGTCGAACTGGTAGTCGGGCGGCACCAGGGGCACATAGATGGGCTGGGCCCCCGACAAAATCGCGTCGGCGCCGTAGTTCTCATAGAAGGGCGAAAAGACCAGGATCTTGTCCCCCGGGTTGCAGATGGTCATGACGGCGCACATCATGGCCTCGGTGCCGCCGCAGGTCACCACGATTTCCTGGTCGGGGTCGATGGTGCGGCCGATGGCCCGGCCCTGTTTCCGGGCCAGGGCCTCGCGGAAATTCTCGGCGCCGTAGGTCACCGCATACTGGTGGGGGCCGGT
This sequence comes from uncultured Faecalibacterium sp., assembly GCA_904394215.1. GTDB lineage: Bacteria > Bacillota > Clostridia > Oscillospirales > Ruminococcaceae > Faecalibacterium. Next base: position 14,437 of record CAJFNF010000011.1, on the reverse strand, counting down.
GTAGGCCACCTTGGCCAGGGCGTCCAGGATCTCTTTGGGCGGGTCAAAATCCGGGAACCCCTGGGACAGGTTGATGGCGCCATATTCGTCGCTGATGCGGGTCATCCGGCGGATCACAGAATCCGTAAAGGTGCCCACGCGGTCACTCAATGCAGGCATAGGTTTTCCTCCTTGAACTTTCATCGCAGTGCCCTTATAATAGGGTGTAACGTAACGTTACAGTCAAGGGGGAATTTGAATATTTATGCAGAAAAGTCCCAACCCATGTATAAATACAGGCGAATTTGCCCGTTTATGCAATACCAACAAGCGCACCCTGATCTACTACGACCAGATCGGGCTGTTCCGGCCCGCCTTCACCGACGCCAACGGCTACCGCTACTACAGCGAAAACCAGTGCGACCTGTTCTTCACCATCCGCTGCCTGCAGGAGATCGGGATGCCCCTGCAGGAGATCCGGGGGTACATCCGGCACCGCAGCCCCGACGCCCTCCGCCAGCTGCTGGAGCAGCAGCGGCAGAAGGTCCAGCAGGAGCTTTTGAAGCTGCGGCGGGCCCAGCAGATGATTGACACCAAGATCGGCCTGGTGGACCTGAGCCGCCAGAGCCGGGTCACCGGCCACATTGGCAGCGTGGGGCTGGAGACCCTGCCGGAGGAATACCTTGTGGTCAGCCCGCCCATCAACGCCAGCGGGCACGACCAGGTGTTCAGCGCCCTGTGCAGCCACATCGGCTACTGCAGCCGCCACCACCTGAACGCCGGCCACTCCTACGGGGCCATGGTGTCCACCGGGGACCTGGCCCGGGAGCAGTGGAACCGCTACGCCTACTTTTTCACCAAGGTGGTGGATTTTCCCGCGGGGCACCCCTGCCACGTCAAGCCTGCCGGGGAGTATGCGGTCACCTACCTGGCGGGGGATTACTACAACGCCGCCCCGGCGTTCCGGCTGCTGCGGGACTTTCTGGCCCAAAACCAGCTGCGCCCCGGCCCCTACTGTTACAAGGAAGCGGTGCTGGACGAGGTGTCCTGCCCCGACCCCTCCGGCTACCTGACCCGGATTTCGGTCCTGATCGAGCAGTAGGATCTTAACCCACCCCCCACCCATAGCGGAACCCCCCGGCCTGCGGCCGCGCCCCTGCCGGGGCTCTGAACCACAGACTTCTCCTTCTGGGTTTACGCTGCGGGGGGTTTTTTATTTTAACCGCCCGATTGCGGGGACCCTGCCAGGGGCAGCGCTTTGATTTTATATTTTATCTAAACCCGCCCGCCGCCCTTAGCGGTACCCCCTGCGGCCTGCGGCCGCGCCCCCCTGTGGGGGCTCGCTTGCCTGTAGCTGCTCCTCCTGGGTGCAGGCTGCGCAGCAGCCGCAAAGCGTCCAAGCTGACAGTTCCGGCACAGCTGCCGGGTGAAGGAGCAGTTAAAGGCCCAGAGCCCCCGTATGGGGGCGGGCCCGCAGGCCGGGGGCAAGCACACCGAAGCGCTGCCTGCGGCAGATGCAGCGAGGCGTGCTTGGCGCAGCGCTCCAATTTTCACAAGGGCGCGCCGTCGCCCGCAGGGAAAATTGGCTAAGCGCAAGAGGACTACCGCGCAGCGACAGGGGGGACACATCTAAAGGGTGGAGGGCTGCGCAGCCGAAGCGCGTCCTGCGGACGATGCAGCGAGGCGGAGCAGGGGCAGCGGCGGCGACCAAGCCGCCGCTGGCGCAGCGGTCTGAATATGCAAGCATCATCCCTGATGCGCCGCATATTCAGGGCACCGCAAGAGGAACGCCGTCCAAATATGCAAGCAGGCTGCGTCCTGCGCCGCATATTTGGGCAACGGCAACCCGGAGGGTTTAGATCTAAAATAAAAAAAGAAAAGCCTTGCCCCCGGCAAGCCCCCCACCCCGCCGGGTTTAGCTCCAAAATAAAAAGAATCACACACCCCCCACCGGCGGGCGGGTTTAGATGATACATAAAACAAAAACGCCCCCCGCCCGGCCGGGCGAGAGAGCGTGCAAAATCAAATGATATCAGCAGATCCGGGGCAGCTGGGCGCCGGTGAGCTTGCCCAGGACCCGGCTGCCCCCCAGGGCGGTGTGCAGCACCACCTGGCCGGGCCGGCCGGTGCCCACCGTGCCGATGCGGCAGGCTCCTTCCCCGCCGGGCAGGGCCCGCAGGGCAGACAGCACCGCCCCGGCGGATTCCGGGGCGGTCACCAGCAGCATCCGCCCCTCGCAGGCCGCGTAGAGGGGGTCAAGGCCCAGCAGGTCGCAGGCGGCGGCCACCGGCTCTTCCACCGGGATGGCCTCCTCCTCCAGGTCGATGCACAGGGGCCCGCCCTCCACAAACTCGTTGAGGGTGGTGGCTACGCCGCCGCGGGTGGGGTCCCGCATCAGGTGCACCCCGCCCGCCGCCAGGGCTGCGGCGCTCAGCGCGTGGAGGGGCCGGCAGTCGCTGCGCAAATCCCCCTCCACCGGCAGCTGGCCCCGGGCCATCATGACGGCGGCCCCGTGGCAGCCCACGCTGCCGCTCACCAGCACCGCGTCCCCGGCCCGCAGGGCGCCGCGCCCCAGGCCGGGGGCCCGCAGCACCCCGATCCCCGCCGTGTTGATGTACAGCCCGTCCACGCTGCCCCGCTCCACCACCTTGGTGTCCCCGGTGACAATCTGCACCCCCGCCTCTTTGGCGGTGCGGGCGATGGATTCCACCACCGTCCGCAGGGTGCCGGTGGGCAGGCCCTCTTCCAGGATCAGCCCCAGGCTCAGGTAGAGGGGCCGTCCCCCCGCCATACAGATGTCGTTGACGGTGCCGCACACCGCCAGCTTGCCGATGTCACCCCCGGGGAACTGCCAGGGGGTCACCACAAAACTGTCGGTGGAAAACACCGGCCTCCCCCCCAGCTCGGGCAGGACGGCCCCGTCCCCCAGGTCGTTGAGGGCGGCGTTGCCAAAGGCCGGCAGCAGGATCTCCTCGATCAGCTGGGCGGTGCGCAGCCCGCCGCTGCCGTAATCCATGGTAATGATGGGTTCCATTGCTGTTTCTCTCCTCCCATTTTATTCGGCGGGGCGGTACTTCCAGGCGGCGGCACAGGCCCCCTCCCCCGACACCATGCAGGGCCCCACCGGGTCCTCGGGGCGGCAGGCTTTGCCGAACAGGGGGCACTGCTCGGGGTGCAGCACACCCCGGATCACCTGGCCGCAGCGGCAGCCGGGAGGCTCGGTGCCCCGGGTGTGCCCCAGGCCGAACCGGGCCGCCGCGTCATACCGGGCCCAGGCCGGCCGCAGGGCCAGCCCGCTGGCCGGGATTTCCCCCAGCCCCCGCCACAGGCTGTCCGCCGGCTGGAACACCTGTTCTGCGGCGGCCCGGGCAGCGGCGTTGCCCTGGGCCGTCACCAGCCGGGCGTATTCATTTTCCAGGGCCGGGGCCCCGTCGCAGACCATGCACACCAGCCGCCAGACGGCGTACAGCACGTCCCCGGCGTCGAAGCCGCTGACCACGGCGGGCAGGCCGTATTCCCGGGGCAAAAACCCGAAGGCCTCCGCCCCGGTGATGGCGGCCACATGCCCCGGGCAGAGCAGGGCATCCACGGCGCAGTCGGGGGCGCTCAGCAGGGCCCGCAGGGCGGGCTCGGTGCGCTTGAGCAGGCAGAACACCGAGAAATTTTCCAGGCTGCTCCCGGCGGCGTCCAGCACGCAGGCGGCGGTGCCGGGGGTGGTGGTCTCAAACCCCACCCCCAAAAACACCACCTGGCGGTCCGGGTTTTCCCGGGCCAGGTCCACCGCGTCGGCGGCGGAATAGACGGTGCGCACCGCTGCCCCGGCGGCCCGCCGGGCCAGCAGGGTGTCCCCCCGCACACTCCCCGGCACCCGCATCAGGTCCCCGTAGGTGGCGATGATGACCCCGGGCTGCCCGCTGAGGGCCAGGGCGGCGTCGATCTCCCCCGCCGGGGTGACGCACACCGGGCACCCGGGGCCCGAGATCAGCTCCACCCCCGGGGCCAGCAAACTCCGCAGCCCCGCCCTGGCGATGGCCATGGTGTGGGTGCCGCAGATTTCCATGATCCGCACCGGGGGGCGGCCTGCGGTGCGGCGGCGGATGTCCTCCACCAGGGCGGCGGCCCCGGCGGGGTTTCGGAAGGCCTTGAGCCATTCGCCGTCAGTCCAGGGCATGGATGGCCTCCTGGATGCAGGCCAGGGACTCGGCGGCCTGTTCCGGGCTCATCTTCTGGATGGCGAACCCGGCGTGGACCATCACGTAATCCCCCACCGCGATGCCGGGCAGAAAGTCCACCCGCATCTTCTGGGTCAGGCCGGCGGCCTGGCCGATGGCGTGTTTGCCGTCTCCCTCCAGGGAGACCACTTTCAGCGGAACTGCAAGACACATACAGCAACCCTCCATTTTCAGGCTGATTCAGGTTTCGGGCCGGGCGGCGGCGATGGCCAGCTGGCCCAGGGCCAGCCCTTCGTCCGAGGGGCTGACCCGGCTGTGGGTGTACACCCGGTACCCGGCCCCTTCCAAAAGGGCGGTGACCCCTTCCAGCAGGGCCCGGTTCAAAAAGACGCCCCCCGACAGCACCACCGGCAGGTTGTCCGGGTTGAGGGCCCGGCACTGGTCCAGGGCCATCCGGCAGACCGCCTGCTGGAACCCGGCGGCCAGGGCGGCGGGGCTGACGCCGGCGGCTTTCTGAGCACACAGGGCCCGGATCAGCGGCCGGGTGTCAAAGCGGCGCACCCCGTTTTCTTCATAATAGACAGGCCGGTATAAATCCGCCGGCGGGGCGCCCTGGGCCAGGGCCTCCAGCAAAGCCGGGGCCTGGCCGTCGTAGCCGGCGGCGGTGCGGCCGGTGAGCAGGGCGTAGACCCCGTCAAACAGCCGCCCCATCCCGGAGGAAGGGACGCAGCGGTATCCGCTCTGCAGCAGGGCCGCCACCCCCGCCCGCCGGGGGAAACCGGGGGCCGCCTCAGGGCACCCGGCGTCAGTAGCCAGGGCCAGGGCTGTGCGGCCGATCTCCACAGCACAGACATCGCCCCCCGGCAGCAGCACCGGCCGGATCGACCCCGCCCGGCGGCAGGATGTGTAGTCCCCGATGAGGCACTCGGCCCCCCAGGTTTGGCCGTCCTCCCCCAGGCCGGTGCCGTCCCAGACCAGGCCGAAGGCGGGGCCGGTGAGGCGGTTGTCCGCCATGCAGGCGGCCATGTGGGCCCAGTGGTGCTGGACCCGCCGCAGGGGCAGGCCCAGCCGGGCCGCCCAGCCCTCCGCCTCCCGGGTGGAGGCATAGTCGGGGTGGAGGTCGCACACCAGTACCTGGGGCGCCAGGCCGAAGAGGCCCAGCGTCCCGGCCAGGGCGGCGCGGTAGTGGTCCATCGTCTCGGCGTTTTTCAGGTCCCCGATGTACTGGTTCACAAAGGCATGGCGCCCCCGGCCGGCGGCGAAGGAGCCCTTCTGTTCTGCCCCGAAGGCCAGCACCCCGCCGGCCTCCCGGGCCAGCGGGATGGGCTGGGGAGCGTAGCCCCGGCTCCGGCGGAAAAACACGGGCTTCCCCCGCCACACCAGGGCCAGGGAGTCGTCGCACCGGTTGGCGATGGGGCGGTCGTGGAGCAAAAAGCCGTCCGCCACCCCCGCCAGCGCTTCCAGGGCCTGGCCGTTGTCAATCAGCACCGGGCAGCCGGGGCAGTTGGCGCTGGTCATCACCAGCAGGCCGGGGCCCCCGAAGGTGCCGTCCAGCAGCAGGATGTGGAGGGGCGTATAGGGCAGCATCACCCCCAGCCGGGCGGTGGCGCTGAGCCAGCTCTCCCCCGCCGGGTCCAGCTTTTCCAGCAGCAGGATGGGCCGCCGGGGGCTTTCCAGCAGGGCGGCCTCTTCTTTTGTAATCACGCACCAGCGGGCCGCGGCGGCCCTGTCCCGGGCCATCAGGGCCAGGGGCTTTTCGGGCCGGTGCTTGCGCTGCCGCAGCCGGGCCACGGCTTCGGGGCTGTCGGCCCGGCAGGCCAGATGGATCCCCCCGGTGCCCTTCACCGCCACGATGCCCCCCGCCGCCAGGGTTTTCTGGGCCAGGGCGATGGGGTCCCCGGGCTGCCGGGCCCCTGCGGCGTCCAGATAGAACGCCCGGGGCCCGCAGGCCGGGCAGCAGTTGGGCTGGGCGTGGTACCGGCGGCTGCGGATGTCCTTGTATTCGGCGGCGCAGTCGGGGCACATTTGAAACCCGGCCATGGTGGTGGCGGGGCGGTCATAGGGCAGGCGCCGGATGATGGAAAACCTTGGCCCGCAGTCGGTGCAGTTGATGAAGGGGTAGCGGTACCGCCGGCCCTTTGGATTCTGCATCTCGGCCAGGCAGGCGGCGCAGGGGGCCAGGTCGGGGGAAACCAACGTGGCGGCCTCGCCCCCGGCGCTGGGCCGGATCACAAACCCGGCCTCCCCGGTGGGGGGGATGTCCCGGGTGTGCACCCCCTCCACCACCGCCAGGGGCGGCGGGGCGGTGCGCAATGCCTCCCCAAATGCATCCAGGGCGGCGGCGGGGCCTTCCAGCTCCAGTTCCAGCCCGGCGGCGGTGTTCCGGGCCCAGCCGGAAAGCCCCAGCTGCCGGGCCAGCCGGTGGACGTAAGGCCGGAACCCCACCCCCTGGACGATGCCTTCAATTAAGAAATGGCGGCGGGTCATGCGTCGGCTGCAAGGGCTTCCCGCACTTTGGCGGCCACATGGGCGGCCAGTTCATCCAGGCCCTCGCCGGTGCGGCTGGACACCTGGAACAGGGGCCCCTCGGGGTTGACCCCCTTGTAGTCGGCGGCGGCCCGCTTGACATCAAAATCAAAATAGGGCAGCATGTCGCACTTGTTCAGCACCAGGCAGGAGGTGTCGGTGAACATCAGGGGGTATTTGGCCACCTTGTCGTCCCCTTCGGGGATGCTCAGGACGGTGATCCGGAAATTCTCCCCGATGTCAAACTCCGCCGGGCAGACCAGGTTGCCGATGTTCTCCACAAACAGAACATCCAGCTGATCCAGGTCAAAGTTGGGCAGGATGTGCTGGATGCTCATGGCCTCGATGTGGCAGGCGCCGTCGGTGTTCAGCTGCACCGCCGGGATCTGGAGGGCTGCGATCTTCTCGGCGTCGATCTGGCCGGTGATATCCCCCTCGATGACCCCGATGGCAAGCTGATCCCGCAGCCGGGCGATCAGCCCGGTGATCAGGCTGGTCTTGCCGGCCCCGGGGCTGCCCATCACGTTGATCAGGCAGGTCTTGTGCTCTTTTAATGTACGGCGCACCTCGGCGCTGACATCCTGGTTCCACTCCATGACCTGATGCAGGACTTTGATCTCCATCTTCAATCTACCTCCAGACTTTCTACCATAAATTCCTTCCCCGACAGCCGTTTCAGCCGCAGGCTGCCGCAGTAAGGGCAGGCGATGTGGGCGCGGTCGATCTCGCCTTCCCGCCCGCAGTCCCGGCACAGCACCTTCAGGGGCACTGTGGTGACCTTGATCTTTGCCCCCTCGGCGGGGGTGCCTTTGGCCAGGACGTCCAGGTACATCTGGACGCACTCGGGCACCACCCCCGAAAAAGGCCCCATCCGCAGCCGGATCTCCCGGATGCGGGCGGCATGCTGCTGGGCCGCCGCCTGCAGGGAGATGTCCAGGATGCTCTGGGTGATGGCCAGTTCATGCACGGCGAACCCCTCCTTTTGCTGTCCAAAATCGAAACGCTTTAGGGGGAACCCATTTCTGCGCGCAGCCGCGCGACAGAAATTCCTTTGATTGCGGTTCCCTGCTTTTGCAGCGGGCGTCGCAACGCCCTTGCAAAAGACAGACCGCGTTCCTCTTGCGCTTAGCCAATTTTCCCTGCGGGGGACGGTGCCCCCTTGTGAAAATTGGAGCGCGGCGCCAAACACAGCTCCCTGTTTCGTCCGCAGGACGCAGTCGCTGTGTTTGCCTCTTGCGCTTAGCCGATTTTTGCGGCGCACCACAGTGGGTGCTTGCAAAAACCGGAGCGCTGCTCCGGGTTGCCGTTGACCAAATATGCAGCGCGGGTCGCCGCCCGCTTGCATATTTTCAGGGATGATGCTTGCATATTCAGACCGCTGCGCCAGCGGCGGCTTCCTGCTTCGTCCACTGGACGCGGTCGCCGCCGCTGCCCCTGCTCCGCCTCGCCTGTTTCTGCCGCAGGCAGCGGCTCAGCTACGCAGCCAAACACAGCTCCCTGTTTCGTCCGCAGGACGCAGTCGCTGTGTTTGCCCCTGGGGACAAAATTTGCCGCAGAACCGCGCACGCGGCTTTACAGCCTCGCACACTCTCTGCGACAAATTTCCCTGTAGGTGTCCCAGCCGTACGCACATGTCGTCCGGCCGGGACTTTTTTAACAGTATACAGCGGAGAAACTCCGCTGCTTTTTTATTATAACACCCTGCGGCTGGAAAATCCATACAAAAGAAATAGGCTTGTAAAACCCAAAAAACCGTACTATAATGGAATAAATATGCAGGAAATGTCCAAAAATCTGGTGGGTTGTCACGGTTTGAACGAGGAGGAGGTTTCGTTTTATGGCAATCATTCCCATCCTAATCGCCTGGCCTGCACTGATGGCGCTGGTGGTCCCCTGGATCCGGGACCCCGGCGTCCGCGGCAGGGTTGTCTACCTGGGGGCCGGTGTCCTGATGGCACTGGCCGCCTTTTTGCTTGCCGGCTGGCTGCAGGGGGGCGGCGGCATCCTGGACCTGGTGGGTCCGGTGCCGGTGCTGGACCATCTGATGCTGGCGGGCGAGTTCGCCCTGATGGCCCTGATCGTGGTGCTGTGCATCCGGTATAAAAAATACCCGGTGATCCTGCTGTCGGTGTCCCAGACGGTGCTGATGGCCTGGTCCGAGCTGACCTGCCCCGTAGAGTCGGCCACCCATCTGCGGATCGACTGCCTGACCATGCTGATGATCGTGATCGCGGCCCTGGTGGGCGGGCTGATCTGCATCTATGCAGTGGGCTACATGAAGGCCTACCATCGCCGCCACACCGAATACCAGGACCGCAGCGGCTTTTTCTTTTCGATGCTGTTCTTCTTCCTGGCGGCCATGATCGGGCTGGTGCTGTCCGAGAACCTGATCTGGATGTACTTCTTCTGGGAGATCACCTCGGTGATTTCCTTCCTGCTGATCGGCTACACCCACGCCGAGGAGGCCATCCACAACAGCTTCCGGGCCCTGTGGATGAACCTGCTGGGGGGCCTCGGGTTTGCCATCGCCATTGTGGTGGCGGCCCACACCATCCACACGGTGCAGCTGAATGAAGTGGTGGCGGCGGGCGCCACCATCCCGGTGGTACTGCTGGCCTTTGCGGGGCTGACCAAGTCGGCCCAGCTGCCCTTCTCGTCCTGGCTGTTTGGCGCCATGGTGGCCCCCACCCCCTCCAGCGCCCTGCTCCACAGCGCTACCATGGTCAAGGCGGGGGTCTACCTGCTGATCCGGCTGGCCCCCGCCATGGCGGGGAACATGACCGGCATGATGGTGTCCTTCATCGGGGGCTTCACCTTCATCGCCGCCAGCATGATGGCCATCGCCCAGAACGACGGCAAGAAGGTTTTGGCCTTCTCCACCATCTCCAACCTGGGCCTGATCGTGGCCTGCGCCGGCATCGGCGCCGAGGAGACCATCTGGGCCGCGGTGCTGCTGATGCTGTTCCACGCGGTGAGCAAGTCGATGTTGTTCCAGGCGGTGGGCTCCATCGAGAACTGCCTGGGCTCCCGTGACATCGAGGACATGCACGGCCTGCTGCTGCGGCTGCCCAAACTGACCTATATCATGGGCATCGGCATTGCGGGGATGTACCTGGCCCCCTTCGGGATGCTGATCTCCAAGTGGGTGGCCCTGCGGGCCTTTGTGGACGCCAACAACTACCTGTTGGTGATCTTCCTGGCCTACGGCAGCGCCACCACCATGCTCTACTGGAGCAAGTGGCTGTGCAAGCTGGTGTCCCTGCACCACACCAAGGTCCAGGTCACCGATGTGACCCGCAAGGACCAGTATTTCTCCATGTTCATCCACGCCGGGGCCACCCTGGGGCTGTGCCTGCTGTTCCCGCTGGTGTCCTCCAAGGTGGTCACCCCCATCATCCAGGAGCTGTACGGCACCGCCCACGAAGTGCTGTCCATGAGCGTGCTGACCACCATGGCCATCATGCTGATCAGCGTGCTGTTTGTGCCGGCGCTGATGTTCCTGCTGACCCGCTCGGCCCACCGGGACTATGTGCCCATCTATATGGGCGGCGCCAACGAGGGGGACAACACCTACTTCGTCAACAGCTACGGCCAGCCCGAGCACCTGTACCTGAGCAACTGGTATTTGCGGTTTGAGTTTGGCCGCCGCCGGCTGATGCGGCCGGGCGTCATCATTTCGGCGGGGGTCATTGTAGTGATGATGTGCGTGATTATAGGAGGTGCGGTATGATGCAGGTTGTTTCTGTGCTGGCCTATCTGCTGCTGGCGCCCCTGGCGGGGGCCCTGCTGGACGGGCTGGACCGCCGTGTCAGCGCCCGGATGCAGGGGCGCCAGGGGCCGCCCATGCTGCAGCCCTTCTACGATTTGAAAAAGCTCTTCTCCAAACAGATGATCGCGGTCAACAGCGTCCAGATGCTGCTGAACCTGAGCTACCTGGTGTTCCTGGCGGTGGCCGGGTCGCTGCTGTTTGCGGGGGCGGACATCCTGATGTGCCTGTTCATCCTGTCCACCGCCGACCTGTTCCTGGTGATGGCGGCCTCCAGCGATTCCTCCCCCTTCTCCACCCTGGGCGCCGGCCGCGAGATGATCCAGATGATGGCCTACGAGCCCCTCACCCTGCTGATGGCGGTAGGCTTCTATCTGGCCACCGGCAGCTTCCAGGTGGGGGACATCATCCGGATGCCCCACAGCGCGGTGCTGGTGATGCCGGGCTTCTTGCTGGGGTTCATGTTCATCACCGCCATCAAGCTGCGGAAATCCCCCTTTGACCTGTCCACCAGCCACCACGCCCACCAGGAGATGGTCAAGGGCATCACCACCGAGATGGCGGGCCCTACCCTGGCCATCATGAACATCGCCGAATACTACGAGATGGTGCTGATGCTGGGGCTGATGGCCCTGTTCTTCCTGAACCAGCACTGGTGGAGCTGGCCCATCGCCATCGCGGCCTGCCTGGTGGTATACCTGGTGGAAATTTTGTGGGACAACGCGGCGGCCCGGGTCAAGTGGCGGGTGCTGCTGGACAGCTGCTGGGTGGTCACCCTGCTGACCGGCGGCCTCAACGGCCTGATCCTGATGCTGGTACGCTGAAAAGGGGGCAGAAAAACCATGAAGAAACTTGCAAAATCCCCCTGGATGCTGCACTATGACGCCAGCAGCTGCAACGGGTGTGATATCGAGGTGCTGGCCTGCACCACCCCGAAGTACGACATTGAACGGTTTGGCATCATCAACACCGGCGACCCCTTCCAGGCCGACATCCTGCTGATCACCGGCGGGGTGAACGCCCAGTGCGAGTCGGTGGTGCGGCAGCTGTATGAGCAGATGCCCAACCCCAAAGTGGTGGTGGCCGTGGGCATCTGCGCCTGCACCGGCGGCGTGTTCAAGGACTGCTACAACATCAAGGGCGGCATCGACACGGTGATCCCGGTGGACGTGTACGTCCCCGGCTGCGCCGCCCGGCCCCAGGCCATCATCGACGGGGTGGTCAAGGCGCTGGAAATCCTGGAGGAAAAGCGCCGCATGTACAAAGAGGAAAAGAAAGCCCGGAAGGAGGGACCCTGCAGTGGAAGCGATGAACACAATTGAGCCCATCACCATGGCGGAATTCATGCCCCAGGTGATCCGCTTCAAGATGGACGGCTGGCGGGTGTCGCAGCTGTGCGCGGTGCGCCTGCCCGACGGGTACGAGCTGAGCTATTCCTTCTGCAAGGGGTATGACATGCGCACCCTGCGGCTGACATTGGGCACCGACGACACGGTGCCCAGCATCACCCAGATCTATCCCGGCGCCTTTTTGCAGGAGAACGAGGCCGCCGAGCTGTTCGGCGTCAAAATCGAGAGCATCCAGGGCGACTATCACGACAAGCTGTACCGCATCGCGCGGCCCACGCCGTTCAAGGAAAAGGGGTAAAAGACTATGGCAAAACGAAGCATTGTGCCCTTTGGCCCCCAGCACCCGGTCCTGCCCGAGCCGGTCCATCTGGACCTGGTCCTGGAGGACGAAGTGGTGGTGGAAGCGGTGCCCAGCATCGGTTTTGTCCACCGCGGGCTGGAAAAGCTGGTGGAGACCAAGGACTTCAAGGAGTACGTCTATATTGCAGAGCGGGTCTGCGGCATCTGCAGTTTCGGCCACGGCCTGGGCTACTGCCAGACCTTGGAAAAGATCATGAACGTGGAGGTGCCCCGGCGGGGCCGGTACCTGCGGACCATCTGGATGGAGATGAGCCGGATCCACTCCCACCTGCTGTGGCTGGGTCTGCTGGCCGACGCCATGGGCTTTGAGAGCCTGTTCATGGAGAGCTGGAAGCTGCGGGAAAAGATCCTGGACATGTTCGACGCCACCACCGGCGGCCGGGTGATCTTCTCGGTGAACTGCATCGGCGGGGTGCTGAAGGACATGGACGACACCATGCTGAAGAACATCGTGGACACCTGCAACGAGATGGAGCGGGAGCTGAAGCCCATTGCTGACGCCTTCCTGCGGGATTACACCACCGGGTCCCGGCTTCACGGCCTGGGGGTGCTGACCCCCGGGGACGCCACCCTGATGGGTGCGGTGGGCCCCATGCTGCGGGCCAGCGGCGTCGCCTACGACGCCCGGAAGCTGGGCTATGCGGCCTATGACGAGCTGGACGTGGACCCCATCACCGCCGCCGACGGCGATTCCTATGCCCGGTGCGAGGTGCGGATCAAGGAGATCAGCCAGTCCTTCAGCCTGATCCGCCAGGCGGTGGCCCAGATCCCTGCCGGGCCCATTGCGGTGCCGGTGAAGGGCTTCCCCAGCGGGGAATACTTCACCCGCATCGAGCAGCCCCGGGGCGAGGCCATCTATTACGTCAAGGCCAACGGCACCAAGTTCATTGACCGGTTCCGGCTGCGGACCCCCACCACCAGCAACATCCCTCCCATGCTGAACATGTTGAAAGGCTGCCAGCTGGCGGATGTGCCGCTGCTGATCCTGACCATTGACCCCTGCATCAGCTGTACCGAGAGGTGAAACCAAGATGGCATCATTGAAATTTATCCCCTTTGCGGGCACGGCCCTGAAGAACCTGTTCCGCAAGCCGGTCACCACCAGCTATCCCTTTGCGCCGGCCCAGTATCCCGAGCGGATGCGGGGGCACATCGAGATCGACATCGAGTCCTGCATCAGCTGCGGCATGTGCGCCCGCAGCTGTCCCCCCGGCGCCCTGACGGTGGACCGTGCCGCCGGCACCTGGACCATCCAGCGGTTTGACTGCGTCCAGTGCGGCAACTGCGTCAACGTCTGTCCCAAGAAGTGCCTGCAGATGAAGCCCGGCTATACCACGCCGGACACCACCCGCCACAGCGACACCTACACCCGCACCACCCCGCTGCCCAAGCCCGCCCCCCGCCCCGCGGCCAAGCCTGCGGCGGCTGCGCCTGCAAAACCTGCGGCACCGGCGGCAAAGCCGGATGCTGATGCGGCTGTGCCCGCCGCAGAGGCCAAGCCCGAAGCATAATCCCAGGCAGGGCCTGCCAGGCAAAGCCTGGACTGTTTCGCGGATATACGTTTGCCGTGGCATTTTCCTTCTAAGCCCGCGGCTGTTACGTATAGCCGGGCCACAAATACAGTTGATCCGCCTTCTCTTCCACACAATTTCACCCCCGAACCTGCCCCCGCAGGCCGGGGGTTTGTTTTTTGCCTCGGGCAGGCTACTTTATCCACAAAGTTACAGGCTAAAGCCTATGACTTTATAATTTATCTAAACCCGCCCTCCACCCTTAGATGAACCCCCCGGCCTGCGGCCGCGCCCCTGCCGGGGCTCTGAGCCGGGAGCTGCTCCTCCTGAACGCAGGACGCGGTCGCCGCGTTTCCCTCTTGCGCTTAGCCGATTTTTGCGGCGCGCCACGGCGCCCGCTTGCAAAAACCGGAGCGCTGCCCCGGGTTGCCGTTGCCCAAATATGCAGCGCGGGTCGCAGCCCGCTTGCATATTTGGACGGTTGTCCCTGCTCCGCTTCGGCTGTTTCTGCCGCAGGCAGCGCTTCGGTGTGCTTGCCCCCAGGCCCTGCGGGCCCGCCCCCATACGGGGGCTCTGAACTTTTCGCTTCTCCCTTACCCAGAAGGAGCAGTTTTTGGTTTAGAGCCCCTGTCAAGGGGCGGCGGTGCAGCCGCGGGGTTACCGCTGTGGGCGGGAGGCTGCGCAGCCGAAGCGCTGCCTGCGGCAGATGCAGCGAGGCGGAGCAGGGGCAGCGGTCTGCTTTTTGCAAGCGGGCCACGTCCCGCGCCGCAAAAG
>CAJFNF010000010.1 GCA_904394215.1 uncultured Faecalibacterium sp. | reverse complement strand
TTTGCTTCCTTCATACCGGCGTCGTCCTTTGGTCATATAAAAACACCCCATTTCCTAAACAGTATACCATACTGTCTAACAAATGGGGTGCAGTTCATTTTGTGCCCGGAGACAGGACCATGTGCTTGTCATCCGGGGCGGATTGGTTTATACTGTGGATATCGCAGCAATCATTGAGACAGGGAGGATCATTCCTATGGATCTGCAAGGCAAATGCGTTCTGCTGGGCATTACCGGCGGCATTGCCGCCTATAAGATGGCGGGGGTAGCCAGCGCACTGAAAAAGCGCGGGGCCGACGTGGAGGTCATTATGACCCGCAACGCCACCCAGTTCATCACGCCGCTGACCTTTGAAACCCTCACCGGCCACAAGTGCATGGTGGATACCTTTGACCGGGACTTTAAATTTGAGGTTACCCATATTGAACTGGCCAAGAAGGCCGATGTGATTCTGGTGGCGCCCGCCACCGCCAACGTCATCGCCAAGATGGCCCATGGCATCGCCGACGATATGCTCACCACCACCGTCCTGGCCGCAAAGTGCCCCAAGCTGGTGTCCCCGGCCATGAACACCGGCATGCTGGAAAACCCCATCACCCAGGACAACATTCACACCCTGGAGCACTACGGCTTCACCATCATCCCCTCTGAGAGCGGGGTTCTGGCCTGCCACGATGTGGGCAAGGGCCGCCTGCCGGCGGATGCCGTCCTGCTGGACTATGTGGAGCGGGCGCTGGCACCCAAGGACCTGGCAGGCCTGCGGGTCACCGTCACCGCCGGCCCCACCCAGGAGGCCATCGACCCGGTGCGCTGCCTGACCAACCACTCCACCGGCAAGATGGGCTATGCGGTGGCCCATGCCGCCGCCCTGCGTGGGGCCAGCGTCACCCTGATCCATGGCCCCACCGCTCTGCCGCCGGTCCGGTTTGCGGAGGATGTGCCGGTCACCACCGCCCAGGACATGTACGACGCCGTCACCGGCCATTTTGACCAGACCGATATCCTGGTGATGGCGGCAGCGGTGGCAGATTACCGCCCCGCCACCGTGGCAGCCGACAAGGTGAAAAAGTCGGACGGGGAGATGAGCATCCCCCTGGTCCGCACCGCCGATATTCTGGGCACCATCGGCCCCCGGAAGACCCATCAGTTCCTCTGCGGCTTCTCGATGGAGACCCGGGACATGGTGGCCCACTCCGCCGACAAGCTCCGCCGGAAGAACCTGGACATGATTGTGGCCAATAACCTGAAGGACCCGGGGGCCGGCTTTGGGGTGGACACCAACCTGGTGACCTTCCTGACGCCGGACGGCGCCGTCCGCCAGCTGCCTCTGATGAGCAAGGAGGCTGTGGCAGGGGCAATTCTGGATGAAATTCTGTCCCGGCGGGGCCGCTGACCCCTGCTGTGACCCGCCCGGACAGCCGGATGCGGTTGGAGCATCCTACAAAAATGAAAAATGATTTCCGGCTTTTTTTCAAAAATGGCAGGGAACTGTTTATTTCATCCGGCAAAAATACTATAATAAAGAATACCAACAATGCATCATTGTGTCCTGGGGGAAGTGTGGAATCCGGCTCGGGACTTTTTCCGGCCGGACGGGCCGCGTATCTAGGGAGGTAAGCCTTTATGAGCATATTCAGTGATTATGACCAGCACCTGCTGGATCATGTCAAAAAGATTCACTTCATTGGCTGCGGCGGCAGCGGCATGTACCCGCTGATCCAGATCCTGGCGGCCAAAGGCTATGAGATTTCGGGCAGCGACGTGCTGGACGGCAGCACCATCCGCTCCGAGCGGGAAATGGGCATCAAGGTCACCCTGGGCCACAGTGCCGCCAATGTGGTGGGTGCTGATATGGTGGTCTATTCTGCTGCCATTGCCAAGGACAATGTGGAGCGGGCCGCCGCTGAGAGCTATGGCATCCCCACGGTGGAGCGCAGCGTCCTGTTGGGCTATGTGAGCCGCCTGTACAAGAACAGCATCTGCGTCTCGGGCACCCACGGCAAGACCACCACCACTTCCATGATCACCACCGCCCTGGAGCTGGCAGGCTGCGACCCCAGCGCCGTCATCGGCGGCAAGCTCCCCTTGATCGGCGGCTACGGCAAGGCCGGCAAGGGAGACGACATTGTGGTGGAGGCCTGCGAATACGCCGAGACCTTCCTCAAGCTGACCCCCTATCTGTCGGTGGTGCTGAACATCGACAACGATCATCTGGATTATTACGGCAGCATGGGCGAGCTGAAGTTTGCCTTCAAGCGGTTCTGCCTGATGACCCGGTTCATGATCTTCGCCAACGCCGACGACAAGAACACCATGGACGTCATGTTCACCCTTCAGCGCCGGGTCCGCACCTTTGCCATCCACAACGAGGCGGACTACCGGGCTGTCAACGTCCAGGAATACCGCCCCGGCTTCTATGAGTTCGATCTGGAAACCTGGGACCATGCCCAGGGCCACATCAAGCTGGCTGTGCCGGGCTACCACAATATCTACAACGCCCTGGCCATGTGCTCGGTCTGCCTGTCCATGGGGCTGACGGTGGAGCAGTGCGCCAACGCGCTGCTGTCCTTCAAGGGCGCCTGCCGCCGCTTCGAAGTCTACGGCGAGTGCAACGGCGCTGTGGTGGTGGATGATTATGCCCACCACCCCACCGAGATGCGGGCTACCCTGACCACCGCCAAGGAACTGGGCTATAAACGCCTGATCGCCGTTCATCAGCCGTTTACATACAGCCGTACCAAGATGCTGCTGGATGATTTTGTAGACGTGCTGAAGCTGGCGGACATCGCCGTGCTGACCCCCATCCTGGGCAGCCGGGAACCCTTTGACCCCACCATCAACAGCGCCATGCTGGCCGAAAAGGTGCCCGGCTCGGTGCTGGTGGACGGCCTGAAGGAGGCCGCCCAGTGGGTGAAGGACAACGCCCGGGAGGGCGACCTGGTGGTCACTCTGGGCTGCGGCGACATCTACAAGGCCGCCCGGATGATGGTCCAGGAGGGCTGAGCCGGCCTTTCCCGAAAAAATTGCAAAAACCTCTTGCATTTCCCGTCAAAGTGTGGTATTATATCCAAGTCGCGAGACACTTTGGACGGTTAGCTCAGCTGGTAGAGCATCTGCTTGACGTGCAGGAGGTCACAGGTTCGAGTCCTGTACCGTCCACCACACCCCGGAACGCAGGTTCCGGGGTTTTTTGCAGCCATGAAAAATCCCCGCCAGGGCCCAGAGGTCCGGCGGGGATTTTTTATGGGTTGGCGGGTTTGGAAGGCCGCCATCGAGCTCAATAGCCGTTGAGCCCCAGGCTGACATCCAGGGCCTGGTTGACCCGTTTCTGGTCTTCGGCGGTGATCTGCCCCGCCCGCTGGCGGAGCCGGTGCTTATCCAGGGTGCGGATCTGCTCCAGCAGAACCACGCTGTCCTTGGCCAGACCGGTGTCCACCGCCCGGATGTTGATATGGGTGGGCAGCCGGGTCTTATCCAGCCGGGATGTAATGGCCGCTGCGATCACGGTCGGGCTGTGCCGGTTGCCGATCTCGTTCTGGACAATCAATACGGGGCGGACGCCGCCCTGCTCTGAGCCGACAACAGGTGATAAGTCGGCATAGAAAACTTCTCCTCTGTGTACCTCCATGGAACTCCCTCCTTGCAGATTGGGGGGCGCGGTGTCTGGCCGCTCTATGTGCCGGCGTGCCAGCGGCCCGCAGCCCTTGGGTTGTCATCAGGAGTATGCCCCAAACCGCTGCGGCCTATGCAGAGACGCCGTTGGTTTATCTTATGCAGGAGGCTTCCATTTTTTCCAGCAGGCAGACCGCCATGGCCACCCCGCCGTCGTGGCTCAGGGTGAGATGGGCGGTCAGATACCGCTCTTCCACCCAGGCGGCGGTGCGGCCCGAGAACCGGTAGGCCGGGGCCCCGGAGTCCAGCCGGACAGCCTGGATCTCGGACAGGGAAAAAGGCCCGGCCAGGCCGGTGCCCGCCGCCTTCAAAAAGGCTTCCTTGGCGGCAAAGTCGGCGGCAGCGCTGGCGATGCGATGGGCAGTCAGGGGAGAAGGGTGCTCCGGGTCCAGCCCCAGGGCCAGCCGCTCCTCCGGGCCGAACACCCGCCGGCCAAAGGCGGCCCCGTGGGGGCCGGCAAGGCTTTTTTCCATCCGGGGGATGGCGCACAGGTCGCACCCGATGCCAAAGATCATGCTGTTCCTCCTTCCCCGGCCGGCGGCCGGCACTGTCACAAACCGGAAAACGGCTCCAAAAAGGGATGCATCCCCACCGGGAGGCCGATGGATCGGTTGAAAAGGCCCGGGGCGGCCCAAAAGATTGGCCTTTGAGCCACTTTTTGGGCCGCCGATTTGTAAATATTTGGATCTATACTTGAAGTTTGGCCTTGATTCGTGTAGAATAAAAGAAGTATTCGTGCGGCGGCTCCTGGCCGCAGAACGCTTTGTGCTGACAAAGCAGAAGGGAGTGGATTGTATATGAGTGAACCTACTGCTATCTTTTCGATCCACGATGAGAAGGACGAGCAGATCCGCGAGATTTTGCAGCAAGTGTATGCTGCCCTGAAAGAGAAGGGATACAACCCGGTCAATCAGCTGGTGGGCTATATTTTGTCGGAAGACCCTACCTACATTACCACCCACAACGGCGCACGCTCCCTGATCCGCAAGGTGGATCGGGATGACCTGCTGCAGGCTCTGCTGCGCAATTACCTGGACGTCTGATCTGATCTGTTCCGGCCCGCCGGCCCCGCAAGGGGCGGCGGGCTTTTGTGTTATCCCCGCAGGGGCAGGGTGAAGATCTGGTCCACCGTCACCTCATATTCCCAGGGCTCCCGCAGTTTGCGCAGCTGTTTTTCCAGTTTTTCGGTGCCTGCAAAGAGGCCGATGCACTCGTGCCAGAAGCCCTTCATCCGGCTGATGGCCGCAGGGGCGCTGCCGAAGGCGGCGGTGTAGCCGGTGTACAGCTGGGTGAGGTACCCCCGCAGCTCCTCCTTGGAGGGGGCGGCGCCGCCCCGGGCCATCCGGAACAGGGCGGGGTTGGCGATCAGTCCCCGGCCCGCCATCAGGCCGGCCAGCTGGGGCCAGGCAGCTTCCAGGGCGGTCAGGTCCTGGGGGGTGGTGATGTCCCCATTGTAGCAAACGGGGCATTTGCAGGCGGGCAGGGCGGCGGCAAAGGCGGCCCGGTCGGCCTGGCCCCGGTAGAGCTGGCGCATCACCCGGGGATGGATGATCAGTTCCGCCAGGGGGTAGCGGTTGTAGACTTCCAGGATGGGGCCGAACTCCTCGGGGCGTTCCACCCCGATCCGGGTTTTCACCGAGATGGGCCCGCCGGCCTCATCGAATACGGTGTAGAGAAACCGGTCCAGGGCTTCCAGGTCCCGCAGCATCCCCGAGCCCTTGCCCTTGGCGGTGACGGTGCCGGAGGGACAGCCCAGGTTGAGGTTGACTTCGGTGTAGCCCATTTCCCGCCGCAGCAGGCCGATCATCCAGGCCGCCAGGCTGCCGTCCTTGGCCAGCAGCTGGGGGATCACCGGGGCGCCGGGGTTTGCCTCCGGCGCCAGCTCGGCCATCTTTTTCTTGATGGGAACCCGGTTCTCGGGCGGGGAGATAAAGGGTGCATAATACCGGTCGGCCCCGCCGAAATAGTGCTGATGGGCCTGCCGCCAGACCCGGTCGGTGAGGCCCTCCATGGGGGCTGCATCGTAGCGCATAAATGGTCTCCTTTTGTGTTGTTCGATGACACGATAGCATACCAAAAGCCCCTTTGTCAAGGCGCAAAAAAGGCCTGCCCCTGCGGGCAGGCCCTGTGAAACGGCTGGGGGAAGATCAGCGGATGAAGCTGGTGCGCTGGACGGGCTCGGTCTCGGGCAGGCCGAATTTCTCCTTGCCCAGGGCGATGCTCTTCATCAGGAAGGCCATATTCCGGGCCAGGGTCCGCATGGTCTGGAGGCCCTCGGCATCCTGGGTGGCCTCGCCGGCGGCGCGGCCGTGGACGCTGTTCCAGTACTGGCTGGAGGCCACCGGCATCCCGGCGTCGGTGAAGTATTTGTTCAGCTCGTCAAAGGTGGAGGACAGGCCGCCGCGGCGGGCCACCACCACGCTGGCGCCCACCTTCATGGTTTTGCTGAAATGGGTGCTGTAGAACAGCCGGTCCAGGAAGGAGATCAGGGTGCCGTTGGCAGATGCGTAGTACACCGGGGAAGCGATCACCAGGCCGTCGCAGGCCTCGAACTTGGGGGCCACCGCGTTGACGGCGTCATCAAAGACGCACTTGCCCTGCTTGGCGCAGGTGCCGCAGGCGATGCAGCCCCGGATGGCCTGGTTGCCCACCTGGACGGTCTCCACTTCGATGCCCTCCTGGGCGAAAATCTTTTCCATCTCCTGCAGGGCGATGGAAGTATTGCCGCCCACCCGGGGGCTGCCGTTGATCATCAGAACTTTCATGATAAGTACACCTCGCTTGTTTTGATACAGTGTATGCGGCCGGGCGGGCCAAAAGCCAGGGCCCGGGCCGGGATCAGCTGTTTTTTCTATTATAGCACGGCCCGGCCGGGAAAGAAAGAAGGCGGGTTTTCCAGGATTTGGAACTTGACAACCGGCCCGGCGTATATTATAATACCAGACGCGAAAGCTATATCTTTGTCCTGTTTCTGATACAAACGGGAAGGATATGGCTTTTTTTGTGCGCTTATATGTGAAAATAGAGGAAAGAAAGCAGAGGAACTCAATGCAGCAGAACTTTATGAAAACAAGACCGGTCCTGCCGCTGGTGCTGTCCATGTCATTGCCCATGGTGCTGTCCATGCTGGTGTCGTCTTTGTACAACATCGTGGACAGCTATTACGTAGCCCAGATCAGCGAAAGCGCCATGACCGCCCTTTCCCTGGTCTACCCGGTCCAGAATTTAATCAACGCAGTGGCCATCGGCTTTTCGGTGGGGGCCAACGCGGTCATTTCCTTTTACCTGGGGGCCCAGGACAGCCGGAAGGTCACGGCGGCCGCCTCCCAGAGCATCTTATGGAACGGCCTTCACGGCCTGGTGCTGACGGCGGTGTGCATCCCGGTGATGCCCGCCTTTCTGGGGATGTTCACCACCGATGAGGTGGTCATTGACCTGGGGGTCCGGTATTCCCGGATCGCCTTCGCCTTCTCGGTTGTGATCGCTGCCGCCATGTCCATGGAGAAGATCTGCCAGGCCACCGGCAAGATGATGATGACCATGGTGTGCATGCTGTCCGGCTGTGTCACCAACATTGTGCTGGACCCGGTGCTGATCTTCGGCTGGGGGCCCATCCCGGCCATGGGGATTGAGGGGGCGGCCATCGCCACCGGCGTGGGCCAGGCGTTCAGCCTGGTGGTCTACCTGATGCTCTACGCGGCGGGGAAGATCCCGGTGCGGCTCCGGTTTGACCGGGAGATTGCAGATCCCGCCATCGCCCGGAAGATGTATGCCGTGGGGGTGCCGGCCACCCTGAACCTGGCCCTGCCCTCGGTGCTGATCTCCTGCCTGAACATCATCCTGGCAGCCTATGGGGAGCTGTATGTGCTGGTGCTGGGGGTCTACTACAAGCTCCAAACCTTCCTGTATCTGCCGGCCAGCGGCATTGTGCAGGGGATGCGGCCCATTGTGGGCTACAACTACGGCGCCCGGGAATACGGCCGGGTGCGGAAGATCTTCTTTACCGGCCTGGCCCTCTCGGCGGGCATCATGGCGGTGGGGACGGTGCTGTGCTGGGCGGTGCCGGGCCAGCTGGTCGGGATGTTCTCGGCCAATGCCCAGACCATCCAGGCGGGCAGCGCCGCCCTGCGGATCATCAGCCTGGGATTCATTATCTCGGCGGTGTCGGTGATCGCCTGCGGCGTGCTGGAAGGGCTGGGAATGGGCTTCCCCTCCCTGGTCATCTCCCTGCTGCGGTATGTGCTGTGCATCATCCCGGCGGCCTTTGTCTTGAGCCGGCTGTGGGGCGTGAACGGTGTGTGGCACGCCTTCTGGGCCACCGAGGTGCTGGCCACCCTGGTCAGCTGGCAGATCTGCTGCCGGAAGGTCTTTGTCCGGCGCCGGCAGGCCGAATAAAATCCAAAACAAAAGAGGGCGGACCCTGCGGGGCCTGCCCTCTTTTTCACGTCAGCCCAGGTATTTATGGAAAAATTCGGCGATGCGGCCGAAGGGGATGATGTCGGTCCGGTCATACAGATCGGTGTGGACCGCCCCCGGAATGATCATCAGTTCCTTGTTGTCGGGGCAGGGATTGCCCTCCATCATGGCGGCAAAGGCGTCCCGGCTCATGTAGCAGGAATGGGCCTTTTCGCCGTGGATCACCAGGACGGCGCTGCGGATTTCGTTGGTGTACCGGAGGATGGGCTGGTTCAGGAAGGACATGCAGCCGATGACGTTCCAGCCCCCGTTGGAGTTGAGGGACCGGGGGTGATAGCCCCGGGGGGTCTTGTAGTAGGCGTAGTAGTCCTTCACAAAGAAGGGGGCGTCCTGGGGCAGAGGGTCCACCACGCCCCCGCCCAGGGCATAGCTGCCGCTGCGGTAGTCGGCGGTGCGCTGGGCGTTGAGGGCTTCCCGTTTGGCGTGGCGGGCCGCTTCGCTGTCCTCGCCGTCAAAGTAGCCCCTGGCATTGATCCGGCTCATATCGTACATGGTGGAGGCCGCGGTGGCCTTGACCCGGGTGTCGAGGGCAGCGGTGTTCAGGGCCAGGCCGCCCCAGCCGCAGATGCCGATGATGCCGATCTTGTCGGGGTCCACGTTGTCCTGCACCGACAGAAAGTCCACTGCAGCCTGGAAGTCCTCGGTGTTGATGTCGGGAGAGGCCATATACCGGGGCTGGCCGCCGCTCTCGCCGGTGAAGGAGGGGTCAAAGGCCAGGGTCAAAAAGCCCTGCTGGGCCATGGTCTGGGCGTACAGGCCCGAAGCCTGCTCCTTGACGGCGCCGAAGGGGCCGCAGACGGCGATGGCCGGCAGCCTGCCGGCGGCGCCTTTGGGCTGGTACAAGTCGGCGGCCAGGGTGATGCCGTAGCGGTTGTGGAAGGTCACCTTCCGGTGATCCACCTTGTCGCTCTGGGGGAAGGTCTTGTCCCATTCCTGGGTCAGATGCAGTGTTTCCTGGGTCATATCGAAAAACCTCCGTTTCTCTTATGGGTTGGCGTCCTGCTGGTGCATCAGGTAGAGCAGGTGGTCCAGGCAGTCGATTTTGTACTCCACGCAGTGGAGCGCCTGCAGCAGGGCCGCTTTCTGCCGGGCCAGCATCCGGTATTGTTCACAGCGGCGGTGGGCCTGTTCCAGTTCCAGAAACCGTGTGATCAGGGCGGGGTCGCAGCCCGCATCGGTCAGGTTCCGGCGCAGCCGGAATGCCTGATCCTCCGAGAGACTTTCCATGCCTGTCGCCTCCTCTGCACCGGGATTGCCTCTGTCTGTATTGTAGGACAGGAGGGGTCAAATAGCAAATACCTGGTTTTTATTGCGAGAAATGCTTGGCAGGCATGGCAGAACCGGTGTATACTAAGAAAAACAGTATGGGGAAAGGGGGCAGCAGGGCGGCCGGCGGCCGCAGCCTGCAAGCAGGATGGAAGTAAGGACACTGCGCTATTTTCTGGCGGTGGCCCGGGAAGGCAGCATCACCCGGGCCGCCAATTTCCTGCATCTGACCCAGCCGACCTTGTCGCGGCAGATGCAGGACCTGGAGCAGGAGCTGGGCCGCCAGCTGCTGGTCCGCAAGAGCCACCGTGTGGATCTGACCCCGGAAGGGGTGCTGCTCCGCAAGCGGGCCGAGGAGATTGTGGCCATGGTGGACAAGACTGAGGCCGAGTTCATTGCCCTGGAGGATACCGTCAGCGGGGATATTTACATCGGCAGCGGCGAGACCCGGGCCCTGTGCCCCATTGCGGGGCTGATCCGGCAGCTGCGGGAGGAGTGCCCCGGCATCCGGTACCACCTGTACAGCGGCAACGCCCAGGACGTCACCGACCGGCTGGACAAGGGGCTGCTGGACTTCGGCATTGTGATCCAGCCGGCAGACATTGCAAAATACGACGGCCTCAGCCTGCCGGCCAAAGATGTCTGGGGGGTGCTGATGCGGCGGGACAGCCCCCTGGCCCAAAAGGAGCGGATTGAGCGGGCCGACCTGATGGGCCTGCCCCTGATCTGTTCCCGCCAGGCCATCGCCCCCCACCCGGGGGAAAATGCCTTTGCCGACTGGTTCGGCACCGACTTCAGCAAGCTGGACATTGCGGTAAACTACAATCTGGTCTACAATGCGGCCCTGCTGGTGGAGGCGGGGGTGGGTTATGCCATCACCCTGGACGGACTGACCAATACATCCGAAACCAGCAGCCTCTGCTTCAAGCCCCTGTGGCCCCGGCTGGAATCGGGGCTGGACATTGTGTGGAAAAAATACCAGGTCTTTTCCCCGGCGGCCGAGCTGTTCCTGTCCCGGCTGCGGGAGATGATCCGACGCCACAGCGAAGCATAAAAAACCGGAGCTTCTCAGGCGAGAGAAGCTCCGGTTTTGTTGTGCAGGGGATCAGCGGGCGGCGGAAGCCGGCTTTTCGCTCTGGCGGAAAGGCACCAGTCCGGTGCAGTTGAGGGCTACCATCACCGCCGGGATCAGGATCAGCTGGACGATGATGCCGGGGATGGCGTTGAAAAAGGCGCTGGCCAGGAAGACCTGGAGGGTCAGGGCGCTGCCGGTGACACCCAGCAGGATGGCCTGGACCACGCCCCACACAATGCGGCCTGCCACCATGGCGCCGATCAGGCAGCGGTAGAGGGCCCGGATGCACTGCCAGCGGGACAGGGTGTTGTACAGCAGGCCGGCCATCAGGCCGTAGGTCATCAGCTCAAAGGCCATGGACAGGGCGGTGGGGAACAGGGGCGGCATCCCGAAGAGGACCGACCGCAGAAGCGGCACCACAAAGCCCACGGCGGCGCCATACTGCCAGCCGCAGATCAGGCCGCAGAGGAGCACAGGAATGTGCATGGGCAGCAGCATGCTGCCGATCTGGGGGATCTGCCCGGTGAAGAAGGGCAGCACCAGGCCCAGGGCCAGGAAAAGGGCGGACAGGGTCAGAGTTCGCAGCTGTTTGTTCACGTGACAATCTCCTTTTGCATAAATCATTCTGTCCTTTACTATAGCACAAGAACTGGAAAACCACAAATGCCTGGATGGAATGGCCTTCCATATCATTCTGGTATGGCGGGCTCAGGATGCGTCGGGGCGGTGGAGGGCAGGGCGCTGGCGGCGGAGAATCAGCAGGGCCAGCACAGCGGCCAGGGCCGAAGTGGCGGGGAAGTTGATCCACAGCCCGGTGAGGCCCAGGGGCCACAGCACCGCCAGCAGCACCACCGGGAACACCAGGGCGGTGGACACCGACAGCAGAGAGGCAGCCAGCGGCTTTTCGATGGCCAGCATATAGCTCTGGGTGGCGAAGGAGAGCCAGCGGGTCAGGTAGGTGAGGGCGAACAGTTCCAGGGCCCCCACCGACAGGGCCAGGGCGTCCCCGGCGGCGCCGGCGATGAACAGCCGGGTGATCCAGGCAGGGGCCAGCACGATGACCGCCACCGACCCCAGGGAGATGGCGGCTGCGGCGATAAAGCAGCACTTTTCAATGGCCCGGACCCGGGAAAATTTCCCGGCGCCCCAGTTGAAGCCCACCGCCGGCTGGAGGGAGTCGCACATCCCGTACAGCAGGGGCTGGATGAAGCCGTCCACATACATCAGGACGCCGTAGACCGACACGGCCAGCTCGCCCCCCAGCCGCACCAGGAACAGGTTCATCAGGATGGAGGTGATCCGTCCCGCAATGTTGTTCAGAAAGCTGGGGCTGCCGCAGGTGACAATCTGCCGGAGGATCCGGGCCTCAAACTGGGGCCGGCAGAACCGCAGCAAAGCCTTTCCCCGAACAAAGGGGATAAAGGCCAGCAGCACACACAGGAACATCCCCAGGGAGCCCGCAAGGGCTGCGGCCCAGACGCCCCAGCCGAACACCCCCAGGAACAGCAGGTCAAAGACCACGCACAGCACCGACATCAGGATATTCAGGAACATGCTGCCCCGGATATAGCCTGAGATGCGCAGGTAGTTGTCCACCGCAAAGAGGATGGTGGTGCAGGGGGAGCAGAGAGCGTAAGTCCGCAGGTACTGGACCGCCTGGGCGGCAAAATCCCCCTCGGCCCCCATCAGGCCGATCAGGAAGGGGGCCGCGGCAAACAGAACCGCCCCGATGGCAGCCCCGGTGACCACAATCAAGATGCAGGCGCAGGTGAAAATGTTGTTGGCTTCCTTCCGGTCCTCCCGGCCCAGGGCGATGGAGATGGGCACCGAAGACCCCACGCCCACCAGATCGGCCAGGGAAAAGTTGATGATCACAAAGGGCATGGCCAGGTTCAGGGCCGCGAAGGCGGTGGCATCCAGGAAATTGCCCACAAAGATGCCGTCCAGAAACTGGTATAACGAGGAGGCCAGCATGCTCACCGCTCCGGGTACCGAGGCGATGAAGAACAGTTTGACAGGGGGTGTTTTGGCAAAAAGTGCGGTAGAATCCATAAAAGGGACATATCTCCTTTCTGTCGGGCGGTCGTCCCGCCGGAGGGCGCACAGAAAAAAGGCGCCCGGCCATTGCCACACTGTAACAACAACCGAGCGCACTCGACATCTTATCCGATCAGAGATTCACGAATCTCTTTGGTGTATTGCGATACACGATCCTCCGATGAGACGATATTCTGTTTGGTGCCCCTGGCAGGGGCCAAGCCCATTATAGCGAATCTATGCCGAAAGTCAAGGGCAGGGACGGCGGGGGCCCAGGTGGCGTTTTGGCCCCGGGTGTGTTATAGTATAGAGGATGTGCAGCAAGGCACAGATTTTGACAGAGGGGGATGCAGAAAATGTCCATTGAGAAAGTGAAGGCCTATTTCAAAACCTATGGGATGGAAGACCGGGTGCTGGAGTTCCCGGTGTCCAGCGCCACGGTGGAGCTGGCCGCCCAGGCGGTGGGCTGTGAGCCCTGCCGGATTGCCAAGACCCTGTCCTTCATGGTGGAGGGCAGCCCGATCCTGATTGTGGCCGCCGGCGACGCCAAGGTGGACAACCACAAATACAAGGAGCAGTTCGGTACCAAGGCCAAGATGCTGACCCACGATGAGGCCGCCGACCTGGTGGGACATGCTGTGGGCGGGGTCTGTCCCTTTGCAGTAAACCCGGGGGTGACGGTATATCTGGATGAATCCCTGAAGCGGTTCAAGACGGTGTTCCCGGCCTGCGGCAGCAGCAATTCGGCCATCGAGCTCACCATTCCTGAGCTGGAACAGTATTCCGGCTACAAGGCCTGGGTGGATGTCTGCAAAAACTGGGAACAGCCGGCCCAGGGCTGAGACGAGTATTTTTTACAGGAGGGAGGCAGGATATGGTTACAGTTACCCTGCTGGGCACGGCGGCCACCATGCCGCTGCCCCAGCGCGCATTGACCACCGCGCTGCTGTCCTGGGACGGCCGCAGCCTTTTGTTTGACTGCGGCGAGGGAACCCAGGCGGCGGCCATGAAGGCGGGGGTGGGTCTGTCCAGGCTGGAGGCCATCTGCCTGACCCATTACCACGGGGACCATGTGTTCGGGCTGCCGGGCCTGCTGCAGACCATTGCCTGCCAGGGCCGCACTGCGCCCCTGCTGCTGGCCGGGCCCAAAGGGCTGGAACAGTTCTGGGCAGTGATGCGGCTGCTGGCCGGGCCGCTGCCCTATCAGGTTGTGCTGGCAGATGCGGCAGAACAGCCCCTCTGGTTTGAAGGCGGGGCGGAACTGTCCGCCATCCCCACCCGGCACCGGGTCCCCAGCCAGGGCTACTGCTTCCATCTGCCCCGGGCAGGCCGCTTTGACCCCGAAAAGGCCCGGGCCCTGGGGGTGCCCATCCGAGACTGGAAGCGGCTGCAGCAGGGGGAGGCGGTGAACGGCGTGGTCCCGGAACAGGTCTGCGGCCCCGCCCGGCGGGGGATCAAGGTGGTGTTCTCGGGGGATACCGCCCCCTGTCCCGCCCTGGAAGAAGCCGCCCGGGACGCCGACCTTTTGATCTGCGACGCCACCTATGACCAGGACGAGCTGGCCCCCGAGGCCGCCCGGTACGGCCACAGCACCTTCCGCCAGAGTGCCGAACTGGCCGCCCGGGCTGGGGTGCGGCGGCTGTGGCTGGCCCACTATTCCCCCCGGATCAAGGAGCCGGAGGCCTCCCTGCCCCTGGCGCAATCCATCTGCCCGGCGGCGGAATGCGGCTTTGACGGCAAGACCGTGTCCCTGCGGTTTGAGGAGGGGTGATATGACCATCACAATGGACCCCGGGGCCGCGGCCTTGCTGGAAGCCCTGCACCGGGCGGGGCACAAGGCCTATCTGGTTGGGGGCTGCGTCCGGGACAGCCTGGCGGGCCGGATCCCCCATGACTGGGACATCTGCACCAGCGCCCTGCCCCGGCAGGTGCTGGATCTCTTCGGGGAAAAACAGTGCATTCCCACCGGCCTGCAGCACGGCACCGTCACCGTCAAGCACCAGGGGGGGCTGTATGAAGTGACCACCTTCCGGGTGGAAGGCGGGTACTCGGACGGGCGTCACCCCGACCACGTGGACTTTGTGGCCGATGTCCGGGAGGACCTGGCCCGGCGGGATTTCACCATCAACGCCATGGCCTATAACCGGGAAGAGGGGCTCATCGACCCCTTCGGGGGCCGGGAGGATCTGCTGGTCCGCCATCGGGTGCGGGCGGTGGGGGACCCGGTCCGCCGGTTTGAAGAGGACGGGCTGCGGATCCTCCGGCTCTGCCGGTTTGGCGCCAAAGAGGAACTGGAGCTGGACCCCGCCACCGCCCGGGCCGCCATGGCCGAATGCCGCCGTCTGGCCTGCGTCTCGGCCGAGCGGATCTGGCAGGAGCTGTACAAACTGCTGGCGGCGCCCCACCCGGCCCGCTGGATGCTGCCTGAAATTGTGGGGCAGATCCTGCCCTGGCTGGACTGTGCCGGCCAGCCGGCCCGGTATGAGGCCAGCCTTCGGGTGGTGGACGCTTTGCAGCCCGACCCGCTGACCCGGCTGGCGGCCCTGCTGGCCCCGGCGGGGCCGGAGGCAGCCGGCCAGGCATTGGCCCGGCTGAAGTGCTCGGGGGCCCAGACCAAAGAGGTGAAAACCCTGGTGCAGGAGAGCGGCCTGGCCCACGACGTGGCATCCCCGCGGCGAGCCGTCCGGCATCTGCTGGCCCGGCTGGAACCGGATACCATCCGGCGGCTGCTGGCCCTCCGGCAGGCTCAGACCGGGCAGGCAGGTTTTGCTGCGATGACACGGGCCCTGGACGTCCTGCTGGCAGAAAAGGCCTGCTGCCGGGTCAGCCAGCTGGCGGTGAACGGCCGGGACCTGATGGACCTGGGGGTGCTGCCAGGGCCGGCGGTGGGAAAACTGCTGGCCGCCGCCCTGGACCAGGTTTTAAACGAGAACATTCCCAATGAGCGGGCCGCCCTGCTGGGCTGGCTCAAGGAGAACAAGACGATATGACAGATACCGCAAGAGAACAGTATTCCCGCACCCGGCTGCTGCTGGGCCAGGCGGGGTTGGACAAGCTCCGCCAGGCCCGGGTGGCCGTCTTTGGCGTGGGAGGCGTAGGAGGCTATGTGGTGGAGGCCCTGGCCCGCAGCGGGGTGGGGGCCCTGGATTTGATCGACGACGACAAGGTCTGCCTCAGCAACCTGAACCGCCAGATCATCGCCACCCGCTCCACCCTGGGCCAGTACAAGGTGGACGTAGCCGCCGCCCGGATTCGGGACATTGACCCCGACATCGTGGTGCGGACCTACAAGACCTTTTACACCCCCGACACCGCGGGGCAGTTTGATTTCACCCAGTACAGCTATGTGGTGGACGCCATCGACACCGTCACCGGCAAGCTGGCCCTGGTGATGCAGGCCAAAGAGGCGGGGGTGCCCATCATCTGCTCCATGGGGGCGGGCAACAAGCTGGATCCCTCCCGCTTTGAGGTGGCGGACATCTACGACACCTCGGTCTGCCCCCTGGCCCGGGTGATGCGCAGCGAATGCCGCAAGCGGGGGATTCAGCATTTGAAGGTGGTCTATTCCAAGGAGCCGCCCCTGTCCCCCCGGATGGAGGAGATGGTGGCCGAGACGGCGCCCCAGTCCGAGGCACGGCCCGGCAATCCCAAAAAGCGGGCCCCCGGTTCCCTGGCCTTTGTGCCCTCGGCGGCAGGGCTGATTCTGGCCGGGGAGGTCATCTGCGATCTCACCGGCTGCCGCAACGGCTGAAACAACAAGCGAGAGAGGAAACCATGAAGTATCAACTTTTGTCCAGCGATTACGACAACACCCTGGTCCCCTTCGGGGAAAAGCATCCCCGCCCCGCCGTGGAGGCCGCTGTCCAGAAAATGCAGGGGGCGGGGGCAAAATTTGTCCTCAGTACCGGCCGGGCCTGGCCGGCCATCAAAAACCCCGGCCAGCTGGGGAAGATCCGCTTTGACTATGCCATCACCTGCAACGGCGCCTATGTGGTCAACCGGGAGGGAAATGTGGTGTATGAGCGCCCCCTGATCCCCGAGGAAATGTACGCCCTGGTGGATTTCTGCGAGGATTACGACTATCTGCTCCAGTTCAACTTTCGGGACGGCTATTATGCCTACTGCGGCTACGAGGGGCTGAAAGCCCGGTATGACCGGATGGGCAGCCCCGGCCTTGCCTGCGTGGATGGGGAAGACCAGGACCGCCATCTGATCGATATGCCCCACGCAGCCTTTATGGTCTGCCCTGAGGAGGCGGTGACGGCCTTCCAGTCCAAGTTCGGCCACCTGAAGCTCCACTTCATGCGGGTAGGCGGCCGGGACGAAAACAACTGGTGCTGCTATGACATTGTGCGGGAAGGGGTGGACAAGGGCACCGGCCTTGCCAACCTGTGCGAAGCCATGGGGATCACCCTGGCCCAGGCGGTGGCGGCCGGTGATTCCGCCAACGACATCGGGATGCTGCGGGCCGCCGGCCTGGGCTGCTGCATGGACAACGGCAGCCCCGACGCCAAAGCTGCCGCCGACCGGATCATCGGGGATGTCCGGGAGGATGGCCTGGCCGCCCTGATTGAGGAGCTGTGGTTTGACGGTCCCCGGGCAGAGCCCTCGGGCCGTCAGCTGGGCTCGGCCTGGGGAGGCGCATTCAAGGAATGAGCTTTCCACCGGTTTACAGTGACCACAGCCGGGTGCTGATTCTGGGCAGCTGGCCCAGCCCCAAGAGCTGGGCCATGGGCTTTTACTACGGCCACCCCAACAACCGGTTCTGGCCTCTGCTGGCCAGCCTCACCGGGGAGCCGGTGCCCGCCCGGGAGGACATCGAGGCCAAGCGCAGCCTGATCCTGCGGCACGACCTGGCCCTCTGGGATGTGCTGGCAAGCTGCACCATTGAGGGGGCTTCCGACGCCTCCATCTGGGACGCGGTGCCTGAGGATATCGACTTCCTGCTGGCCCGGGCCCCCATCCAGGCGGTGTTCTGCAACGGCGCCGCCGCCCACAAGCTCTATACCCGGTACATGGAGCCGGCCAGCGGGATTCCGGCGGTGAAACTGCCCAGCACCAGCCCTGCCAATGCCGCATGGCAGATGGACCGGCTGCGCACAGCCTGGGGCCAGGCCCTGGGCCCTTACCTGGATTCCATGAAAAAGAAAAGGTAAATTCATTTCCAAGCTGTAAATTCTTGCCCCAAACCCTTGCGTTTTTGCCAAAAACCTTTATGATGGAGGGGAGGAAGGAGAAATGACCATGAGTAAAATCATCCGCACCGAGAAGCCCAGCGTCCTGCCTTTTTACGCGGCGGGGTTGGCGGGGCTGGTTCTGTGTGCCCTCCTGCCGGTGTACAAACTGTGGGCCCTGGTGGTGATGCTGGCGGGGGCTGCAGCAGCCTTTGCGGCGGCCCGGCGGGTCTGCCCGCCCCAGGTGATCCAGCGGGAAGTGCCCTTCCATACCGGCGTGGAAGACGTGGATCAGATGCTCACCGACATCCAGCAAAAACTGGATGCCCTCCACGCCCTGAACGAGGCCCTGCCCGACCCCCAGCTGTCGGCGGCCATGGACCGGATGGAGCGGGCGGGCCGCTCCATCATCGAGGTGGTGGAAGCCGCCCCCGCCAAGGCCAAACAGATCCGCCGCTTCGCCAACTACTACCTGCCCGACGCGGTCCATGTGCTGGAACAGTATGCGGCCATGGCCCGGCAGGGCGTCCGGGGTGAAAATGCTGCCTCGGTTCGCACCGAAGTGGAGCGGAACATGGGGGTCATTGCCACCGCCTTTGAACACCAGCTGGATGCCCTGTATGCCTCCGAGAGCATGGACCTGTCGGCGGACCTGGCCGTGCTGGAAACCCTGATGAAAAACCAGGGACTGTAACAAAACCCCGCGGTATTTGCAATTTGAGAAAGGATGAATCTTGCCATGGCAGAGAACAAAGACCTGAATCTTGATTTTGAGATGCCCGCTGCCCCCAGCCTGACCCTGGACCCCACCGGGGACCTGGAGGCCCCCGCCCCTGAGGAGGAAGCACAGCCCCAGCCCAAGCAGGAAGAGGTGCGCCTGACCCCCGAGGAACAGAAGATGGTGGACGACTTTGCCGCCAAGATCGACATCACCAACAGCCAGCAGGTGCTCCAGTACGGCGCAGCCAGCCAGAAGAAGATCGGCGATTTCTCCGAGGCAGCCCTGGCCAAGGTTTCCACCAAGGATCTGGGGGAAGTGGGCGGCATGATCACCGACCTGATCTCGGAGCTCAAGAGCTTTGATGCCGCTGAGGAGGAAAAGGGGCTCTTCGGCTTCTTCAAGAAAAAACAGAACCAGCTGGAGCAGATGAAGACCAAGTACAACAAGGTGGAGACCAACGTGGAAAACATCCAGTCCATGCTGGAAGGCCACCAGGTCCAGCTGCTGAAAGACATCGCCATGCTGGATAAAATGTACCAGCTGAACATGGCCTACTTCAAGGAGCTGTCCATGTATATTCTGGCCGGCAAAAAGAAGCTGGCCGATGTCCGCACCGGCCAGCTGCAGGAGGCCATGGACAAGGCCAAGCGCAGCGGCCTGCCCGAGGACGCCCAGAATGCCCGGGACCTGGCCGACCAGTGCGAGCGGTTTGAGAAGAAGCTCTATGACCTGGAGTTGACCCGGAACATCAGCCTGCAGATGGGCCCCCAGATCCGGCTGCTGCAGAACAACAACACCATGATGGCTGAGAAGATCCAGTCCACCATCGTCAATACCATTCCCCTGTGGAAGAACCAGATGGTGCTGGCCCTGGGCCTGGCCCACAGCCAGCGGGCCATGGAGGCCGAGCGGGCCGTCACCAACATGACCAACGACCTGCTGAAGAAGAACGCCGAGGCCCTCAAGCTGGGCACCATTGAGACCGCCAAGGAGAGCCAGCGGGGCGTGGTGGACATCGAGACTCTGCAGCAGACCAACAAGAGCCTGATCGAGACCCTGGACGAGCTGAACAAGATCCAGAGCGAGGGCCGTTCCAAGCGGCAGGCCGCCGAACAGGAGCTGACCCGCATCGAGGACGAGCTGAAACAAAAGATGATGGAGATCCGCAGCTGATATGGCAAATGCAGATTTTGAACCCAACAAGGCGGGGCCCCGGGGGTTTGATGCTTCCAGCTACCGGAAGGTAGAGCAGGAAGCCCCGGCCCGCACCCTGACCCCGCTGCAAAAAAAGCTGGCGGGCCTGGAGCAGGCCCTGCCGGCCCCCCTCCGCACCCGGGCCCTGGCCCTGGTGCTGGCGGTGGCGATCCTGGCTGCCGGGGCGGTGGGCGTGGGAGGTCTGAAACTCCGCGGCCGCTACAACGAGGCCAAAAACTGGTATACGGTGGGGGTGAAGGCGGACAACGGCTACACCCTCAGCGACCAGCTGAACGAGCGGGCTTATACGGCGGCCAACATCATCACCACTGCCATCAACACCCCCGGCCTGGGGGCGGACAGCAGCGCGGTGACGGGGGCCCAGCAGGCCCTGGACGCCTTTGAAGACTGCCAGGCCCGGGTGTCGGAAGGCACCGCAGGGATGGGGGAGATGTACGACGCCGACGAGGCCCTGGATTCCGCCGTCAACCTGCTGTACGGCCAGATGCAGCAGCTGGCGGAGGACCCCCTCAACATGGGGGCCGTCCAGACCCAGTATGGCCGCTTCAACAGTGCAGGCACCGTCCTGGGCAGCCTCCACTACAACGAGGCGGTGACCGCCTATCAGAATGAGACCGACGGTTTCCCGGCCAGCCTCCTGAAGGGGCTGTTCGGCATCAAGGAAGTTGAGGTGTTCGGATGAAGCATCTGTGGAAAAAGCTCGCAGCCGGGGCGGCTGTCCTGGCCGTCACAGCGGCGGTGGCCGTCATGCCTGCCATGGCGGCGGTCACCCTGCCCGACCTGCCGGCGGACCAGTGCGTGGTGGATGACGCCGGGGTGTTGTCCGATTCGGTAACCGACTATCTGGACCAGCTCAACGGCCAGCTGGAAGCCAGCTGCAACGGCGCCCAGATCGGTGTTTTGACAGTCCAGTACACAGGCAGCGCCTCCACCGAGGAGTACGCCCTGGAAGCCTTCAACACCTGGGGCATCGGCAGCAGCGCCAACAACGGCGTCCTGATCCTGCTGGTGATGGAGTCCCCCCTCTACGCCGACGGGGACTACTACCTGACCTACGGCGACGGGTTCCGCAACACCACCCTGGACCGGCAGGCCAGCACCCTGGCCCAGACCATGGAGGACGACTTTGCCGCCAAAGACTATGACGGAGCGGTGGAGACCTGTGCCGACGCAGTGGCCAGCACCATTGCGGACATCTACGGCGTCAATTTGAGCAGCGGCGGGACAGCCGCCGCGCCTTCGGAAGGAGGAGGCTTTATGATCAATCTGGGTGCCATTGTGATTGCCCTGGCCCTCTTGGTGGTGATGGTGATCCTGGTGTTTGGGCCGATCCTGAACGGCATGTTCCCCTTCTGCTTTGGGTTCGGGCTGGGCAGCACGTTCCGCGGGCCCCGCTACCACCACCATTATCACCATCACATGCCCCCGCCCCCGCCGCCCTACAGGCCCCGTGGGCCTCGTGGGCCCCGGCCGCCCCGCGGCGGTGGCTTCGGCGGCGGTTTTGGCGGTTTCGGTGGAGGCGGCTTTGGCGGCGGCGGATTCGGCGGCATGGGCGGCGGGTCCAGCCACGGCGGCGGCGGTGGCCGCGGCCGCTGACCTACTTTTCTGGAAGAAAAGTAGGCAAAGGCAGCTGAGCTGAGCGCGTCCTGTGGACGAAGCAGCGAGGCGAAGCTGGCGCAGCGCTCAAATTTTTGCAAGCGCCCGCCGCGGCGCGCCGCAAAAATTGGCTAAGCGCAAGAGGTTTCACTGGGTACCGGGCAACTGCTGCTCGCTCACCATTCCTGCTGCCGGCGGCAAACGCCCTGTATCTCAGCCGGCGTTTGTGCCTGCGGCACGGTACGATGCAAAGTTTTGCAAAGCCATTCTCTGCTTATACAGTTGAGCCGTACACAGAACAAAGAAAAACGGCGCTCTTCCCGAAAGGGGAGAACGCCGTTTTTGCGTACAGAGATTTATTTGGTGCCGTAGATGCGGTCGCCTGCGTCGCCCAGGCCGGGGACAATGTAGCCCTTCTGGTCCAGGAACTCATCCAGGGCGCCCAGGTAGATCTGGACGTCGGGGTGAGCGGTGCGCAGGGCCTCCACGCCTTCGGGGGCGCCGATCAGGCCGATGAACTTGATGTGCTTGGCGCCGCGCTTCTTGATCAGGGTGATGGCGTCCACAGCGCTGCCGCCGGTGGCCAGCATGGGGTCCAGGACCAGCACGTCACGCTCGCTGATGTCGGCGGGCAGCTTGCAGAAGTACTCCACAGGCTGCAGGGTGTCCTCATTGCGGTACAGGCCGATGAAGCCCACCTTGGCGGCGGGGATCAGGGTCAGCATGCCGTCCAGCATGCCCATGCCGGCCCGCAGGATGGGGACCAGGGCCAGCTTGCGGCCGGCCAGAACCTTGGTCTTGGCCATGGTGATGGGGGTTTCGATCTGGACCTCTTCCAGAGGCAGGTCACGGGTGGCCTCGTAGCACAGCAGAGTGGCAACCTCGCCGACCAGGTCGCGGAATTCCTTGGTGCCGGTCTGCTTGTTCCGCAGGAGGCTGATTTTGTGCTGCAGCAGGGGATGCTCAACGATCATGGGGTTCATAAATACACGCTCCTTTTGCATGGTTTGGTAAACGGAGAATGCGGCGGTTCAGCGCTGCTCCAGGGCCATCAGCTTTTCGATGCGGCGGCTGTGGCGGCCTGCCTCAAAGGGAGTGGCCAGGAACAGGTCCACCAGCTGGCAGGCCAGACCGGGGCCCACCACACGGCCGCCCATGCACAGGGCGTTGGCATCGTTGTGGCGGCGGGTATACTCGCAGCTGAAGCTGTCCGAGCAGCAGCAGGCGCGGATGCCCTTGATCTTGTTGGCAGCCATGCTGATGCCCACGCCGGTGCCGCAGAACAGCAGTGCCTTGTCGCACTGGCCCGAGACCACTGCGTCGCAGGCGGGCACGGCCATGTCGGGGTAGTCCACGCTGTCGGTGCTGTGGGTGCCGAAATCAATGTAGGGGATGCCGGCCTCATCCAGATGGGCCTTGACTGCTTCTTTCAGCTCAAAGCCGCCATGGTCGGCGGCAAGTGCAATGGGTTTTGCCATGAAAAAATACCTCACTCACTCTGATGTTCTGTTTGGGCGGCGGCCAGGCGCTCTGCGCGTTCCCGCTCGGCCTGGCTCAGCCGGTGATAGTCGGGCAGCAGGGCGGCCGGCGGCACCGTCAGGCCTGCATCGGCCATCCGCTGGGCTGCCAGGGCGACACCTGCCCCGTGTCCGCCCCGCAGCGCAGGGGGCATGGGCAGGACGCCTTCCGCCTCACTGTAAATATTATAACACAGATAAGCCCCATCACCAACAAAAAACAGGGGCTTTTTGCAGGTTTTTACAAAATCCTCAAGGCTGGCCGCGGCCCGGGCGTCGTCCTCTATCAGGCGGGCGTGGGTTTCCAGGTCAAAGGCGGCGCAGTATACCTGCCCGCGGCGGGCGTCCAGGGCACACAGAACGGTGCCGCAGCCGGTGTGGCAGGCGGCCAGGGCTTCCAGGGTGGAAACCGGGGCGCAGGGCACCTGACGGGGCAGGGCCAGGCCCTTGACGGCGGCCAGGCCGATCCGCAGGCCGGTGAAGCTGCCCGGCCCGGCGTTGACGCCGTACAGGTCGATGTCGGCGCAGGTCAGGTGGCACATCTTCAGGCAGGTGTCGATCATGGGCAGCAGGGTCTCGCTGTGGGTCAGCCCGCCGTCAAAGTAGACTTCGTACAGCAGGCGGCTGTCCTGCATCAGGGCGACGCTGGCGGTTTTGCCCGCCGTATCCACCGCAAGGATTCTCATAAGTCCACCCCCTCAATGGTGATCCGGCGGGTGGTGGGGTCCAGAGGCTGGATGTCCACCCGGATGGGATGCTCCTGGTCCAGCAGGGGGGCCAGGTTTTCGCTCCACTCGGCGGCCACAATGGCCCCCTGGTCCAGATAGTCGTAGAAACCGGCCGCGGCCAGGTCGTTTTCGGTGTGGATGCGGTAAAGGTCAAAATGGGCCATGGGACGGGGCCCGCGGTAATAGTTGACAATCGCAAAGGTGGGGCTGGTGACCGGGTCGGTGCAGCCCAGGCCCTGGGCCAGGCCCCGGCAGAAGGCGGTCTTGCCGGCCCCCAGCCCGCCGGTGAAGGCGATGATGGCCCCCTCTGGCAGGACGGCGGCCAGGCGGCGGCCCAGCTCCACCGTCTCCTCGGGGGAGCGGGTGATAAATTCAGCCATGATGTTACCTCAAACACAAAGATGCAGCGGCTCACACAAGCCGCTGCATCCAGTATAGTATAAATCGGCAAAAAGTGCAATGAATTATGCAGCTGCGCTGCCCTCATCCAGACTGTAGAGGACGGCCTGGTCGTTGCCATGGACCAGGGCAAAGGCTGCATACCGGTGGGGGCTGGTGCCGCCCTGGGACAGGTACCAGGAGATGTCGTCCGCGCCGTAAGTGGCGGCGGCGGCATCCACTGCCTGCAGGATGTTCTTGCCCATAATCAGCTGGTTGACGGTGCCCCACAGCATGTCGCGGGAATAGATGGTGTAGACGTTGTTGATGAAGCCCACCACAGCGCTGGCGCCGCCGTTCAGCAGTGCCTGGGACATGGACAGATCCAGCTGGTTGCTGCCGCCGAAGAACTCACAGGACTCCGAGAAAACCAGATTGCCGTTCAGCTTGCCGCCCCGGTAGGCCGCCGAGAAGAAGTCGGGGGTGACGCAGTAGTAGCCGTTCACCTTGATGACCCGGTGAGTCAGCAGGTCGATGCCGTAGCGCAGGTCGTTCCAGAAGGAGGACTCTTCCCGCAGGATCAGCACCGGGGAGGTGGACAGCCGCCGGAACAGCCAGCCGGTGTTGTAGGTATAGTAGGCGCCGTGGGTGCTGAGGATGCAGATGTCATAGTCGTACATCTGCTTCAGGTCCTGCAGGGTGACGTCGGTGTCCAGGGTGGTATTCACGCCCCACTTGGTCCAGTTTTCCTGCATCACCAGATAGCTGGGGTAGCGGCTGGAATTGACGGTGTCGTCAAAGGCATAGTAAATGATGGCGTTGCCCAGGGGCAGGGCGTCGTTTTGCTCGGACAGGGGGTCGCCGGCCAGTTCCTCGGGAATCTCCAGGGGAACCTGGAACAGAGTGTCGTCCTCGTCCTGCCAGTCGGTCAGCAGGATGCCGCCCAGCACCCCGCATTCATAGGTAAAGGAGTACATCCCGTTTTCTTCATCGTAGTAGATGGAGTCGGGCTGGATCAGGCCCTGGCTGGCCAGGTCATCCAGCTGTTCCTGGGCGGCCTGCTGCCGCTGGTCCAGGTCCATATCGGCGTAAGTATTGCTGTTGACCAGGGCGTCCACAGCGGCATCGGCCTGGGCCATCTGGGCTGCGTCGGCCTGGGTCAGGGAATCGGTGGTGTCGGAATCGGCCGACGGCCCCTCTGCGAAGGCGGCGGGGCTGGCCACCGTGGCCAGCAGGGCCAGGGCAGACACGGCACAGACCAGGCGCTTCCAGAAGTGCGAAGGTTTCAGGTTCATATTGGATCCTCCCAAATCAGACGGGCCGGTCCCCGGCCCATGGGGGTATATCGAGGAATCATTTCCAAAATATCCTGGCTTCATTGTAGAAGGTAGAAGGGGCTTTGTCAAGAATCCCACTTTGCTTTTTCCGGCTTTTTGCAAAGCTGTCACAGTTTGGCTGGCGGGCCGGCTTGAATGGGGGCGAAAAATGCGGTATACTGATACAGATTCATCCCCTTTGCCCTGCAGATGCGGCAGGGGCGGGGCGCGGCGGCGTCCCGCAGGAACCTGTGTGAAAGGTGGTGCTTTTGTGCTCGAAAGCATTCGATTATATGCCAAACGGACCGACAAGGTCTATTTGTTTCTCTGTCTGTTCAGCAGCGCCATGGCGGTGCTGATGCTGGCCTCCTGGGCGGCGGAACAGGGCAGCGGTTTTGCGGTGGACGAGATCACCGGCCAGATCACCGGCATCGGCGATTTCCGCCGGGCCCTGGTCCAGGCGGCAGCCTCCCTGCTGGGCATTGCAGCGGCCCTGCTGCTGTCCTCCATTGACTACCGGCGGCTGGTGAAGGTGTGGCCCTTCCATGTGATTTTCACCTGGGGCCTGGTGCTGCCCACCCTGGTGATCCACAACCTGTCCCTGGGGCCTCTGACCATCGGCTACAATGCCGGCGACACCGATAACTACTCCTGGTACAAGCTGGGGGGCTTTACCTTCCAGCCCACCGAGCTGGCAAAGATCAGCTTCATCCTAACCTTTGCCATGCACCTGAACAACGTCCGCACCCGGATCAATGAGCCCAAGGAGCTGGGCAAGCTGCTGCTGCACCTGATGGCCCCCATCCTGCTGATCCACATCCAGGGCGACGACGGCACCGCCATCATCTACGGCATCATCGGCTGCTGCATGATGTTCTCGGCCGGCCTCAGCTGGAAATACATTGTGGCGGCCCTGGCGGGGATCATTGCAGCCATCTCGGCGGCCTTTATGTTCCTCAGCGACAGCATCGGCAAGAGCTACCAGTGGTACCGGATTCTGGCGGTCATTGATCCCAAGAACGAGACCGGATGGGCCCCCAGCGAGGAAATCTGGAAAAACATTGTCTACCAGCAGGACCGGGGCGAGGTGGCCCTGGGCTCAGGGGGCGTGTTTGGCAACGGATTGTTCAGCGGGGACTACTACAGCGTCCCCAACGCCCACAACGACTTTATTTTCAGCTGGGTGGGCAACGCTTTGGGCTTTGTGGGCTGTATGCTGGTGCTGGGTATCCTGATTGCCCTGGTGATCCGCACCTTTATGGTGGGGGCCCGCAGCGAAGACCTGCTGGGCAGCTTTATCTGTGCCGGCGTGGGGGGCGCCCTGCTGGCCCAGATTGCCGTCAACGTGGGGATGAACCTGCGGGTGCTGCCGGTCATCGGCGTCACCCTGCCCTTCTATTCGGCGGGCGGCAGCTCGGTTCTGATGCTGTATATCTGCGTGGGCCTGGTGCTGTCGGTCCACATGCACAACAAGAAAAAGCTGTTTGGCTAAAACCAAACAGCTCATCGTAAGGCGTACCGGTTTCCGGTGCGCCTCAGACTACCAAAAATGTCCCAGCCGGACGACATGTGCGTACGGCTGGGACACCTACAGGGAAATTTGGCGCAGAGAGTGTGCGAGGCCGTAAGGCCGAGTGCGCGGTTCTGCGCCAAATTTTGTCCCCAGGGGGATATTAGGGGGAAGGAATTTCTGCCGCGCGTATGCGCGCAGAAATGGGTTCCCCCTAAAGCGTGTCGTTTTTCGACACGCTCAGGCGTGCCGGTTTCCGGTGCGCCTTTTATTTTTGGGCGGCGAAGGCGGCGGCCTCCTGCACCCAGCCCATCAGTTCCCCGTCGATCTGCTCGGGGGCCGACACCACAATGTGATGGGTCCACCGGCCGGGATAGGCCTCAACGGCGGCTGCCACCCGGGGAGAATCCAGCCTGCGGGCCAGCCCCACCGTCACCACCAGATAGGCGGGGGGCAGGTCCTTTTTTCGCTTCACCCGGAGGAAGGAAGCACAGGCGAACAGATGTTGGTTGTAAAAGGAGATCTGGGTTTTCTGGACCTTGATCCTCAGATCGGGGACTTGGACCCGGACCTGCTGTTCCAGAGCCTCGTAGAGGGGCAGGGCCTCCGGATGCTGGTCAAAGAAATGAAGGGCATCCCAGTCCATGACAGAGGCCTCCCTTCAGCGCTGGCGGCAAATCTTGTCCAGGGGGCGGCCTTTGGCCAGCTCGTCCACCAGCTTGTCCAGCCGGCGGATCTCCTGCATCAGCGGGTCCTGGATGGCCTCGATCTTGACCCCGCAGATGGTCCCCCGGATCAGGTCCCGGTTGGGGTGGAGGGCGGGGGCGTTCCGGAAAAAATCCCCGTAGCTGGTCCCGTCGGCGTCAGCCCGGGCGATTTGTTCAGCCGTATAGCCGGTGAGCCAGGTGATGACGGCGTCCACCTCGGCGGGGGTGCGGCCCTTGCGGACTGCCTTGTTTACCAGCAGGGGGTACACTTTGGAAAAGGACATATCATAAACGGCCTGGTTGGTCATGGCGGAGCCCTCCCTGAATCCTATTTTCTTTATCATA
Organism: uncultured Faecalibacterium sp.; assembly: GCA_904394215.1. GTDB lineage: Bacteria > Bacillota > Clostridia > Oscillospirales > Ruminococcaceae > Faecalibacterium. The sequence continues at coordinate 22,066 of CAJFNF010000010.1, read as the reverse complement.
CCATGGAGCAAAGCCGGGAACAAGACACAAAAAAGCCCGGAGCACCTGGCTCCGGGCTGGGATACGTTGGGGGTTAACCGGGGTAGCGGTCCACCATCAGCAGCTCTTCCGCCCGCCGAACCTGTTGGTCGGTGGGGGGCTGGGCGTCGTTGAGGGAGTAGGGGATCCCCAGCTTCTGCCACTTGAACAGGCCCAGGGTGTGGTAGGGCAGAACCTCCACCCGCTGGACGGTGGGCAGGCTGGCGATGAAGGCGCCGGTCTGGCGCAGGCCCTCCTCGTCGTCGGTGAGGCCGGGCACCAGCACATGGCGGATCCAGAGGGGCACCCCCAGCTGGGCCACATGTTTGGCCATGGCCAGGATGTTCTCGTTGGACTTGCCGGTAAGATGCCGGTGCTTTTCCGGGTCGATCTCCTTGAGGTCCAGGATCACCAGGCTGGTGACTTCCATCAGGGCGTCGAAGGCCGCCAGATAAGCAGGATCATCAGGCCGGAAGGGTTCGCCGGCGGTGTCGATGGCGGTGTGGACCTTTTTGGCGTGGGCCAGGCGGAACAGTTCGGTGAGAAAGTCCATCTGCAGCAGCGGCTCGCCGCCGCTCACCGTGATGCCGCCCTTTTTGCCCCAGTAGTTGCGGTAGCGCCAGACGTGCTGGAACAGCTTGTCGGCGGTCCAGGGCTGGCCGCAGCCTTTGGCCCAGGTCTCGGGGTTGTGGCAGTAGCGGCAGCGAAGGTTGCATCCCTGCAGGAACACCACAAACCGGACCCCAGGTCCGTCCACCGAGCCGAAGCTCTCCAGGGAGTGGACCAGCCCCTGGGTGTTACAGGCGGCCATGGCAGGTACGGCTGATGACATCCAGCTGCTGCTCACGGGTCAGGTCGATGAACTTGACGGCGTAGCCCGAGACGCGGATGGTGAAGTTGGCGTACTCCTCCTTCTCGGGGTGCTCCATGGCGTCGATCAGCTTCTCCTTGCCGAAGACGTTGACGTTCAGGTGGTGTGCGCCCTGGTCGAAGTAGCCGTCCATCACCTGCACCAGGTTCTCCACACGCTCGCTGTCGCTGTGGCCCAGGGCGTCGGGGTTGATGGTCTGGGTGTTGGAGATGCCGTCCAGTGCCCAGTGGTAGGGCAGCTTTGCTACCGAGTTCAGAGAGGCCAGCAGACCGTTCTGCTCAGCACCATAGCTGGGGTTGGCGCCGGGGGCAAAGGGGGTGTATGCCTTGCGGCCGTCGGGCAGGGCGCCGGTGTACTTGCCGTAGACCACGTTGGAGGTGATGGTCAGGATGGAGGTGGTAGCCTCGGAGTTGCGGTAGGTGTGGCGCTTCTTGATCATATCCAGGAAGGTGCGCAGCAGCCAGACGCCGATCTCGTCGGCCCGGTCGTCATCGTTGCCGTACTTGGGGAAGTCGCCCTCGGTGATGTAGTCCACCACCAGGCCCTTCTCGTTGCGGACGGTCTTGACCTTGGCATACTTGATGGCGCTCAGAGAGTCGATGACGTGGGAGAAGCCTGCAATGCCGGTGGCAAAGGTGCGGCGGACATCGGTGTCGATGAGGGCCATCTCAGCTTCCTCGTAGTAGTACTTGTCGTGCATGTACTGGATCAGGTTCAGCACGTTGACGTACAGGCCGGCCAGCCAGTCCAGCATCTGGACGTACTTGGGCAGGACCTCGTCGTAGTTCAGGTACTCGCTGGTGACAGGGGCGTAGTTGGGGCCCACCTGCTCGCCGTTCTTCTCGTCCACGCCGCCGTTGATGGCGTACAGCAGGCACTTGGCCAGGTTGGCACGGGCGCCGAAGAACTGCATCTCCTTGCCGGTTTGGGTGGCGGACACGCAGCAGCAGATGGAGTAGTCATCGCCCCAGACCGGCTTCATGACGTCGTCGTTCTCATACTGGACCGAGCTGGTCTTGATGGAAACCTTGGCGGCGTACTTCTTGAAGGCCTCGGGCAGGGCGGAGGAGTACAGGACGGTCAGGTTGGGCTCGGGGGCGGGGCCCATGTTCTCCAGGGTGTGCAGGAAGCGGTAGCAGGTCTTGGTGACCATGCTGCGGCCGTCCATGCCGATGCCGGCCACTTCCAGGGTAGCCCAGACGGGGTCGCCCGAGAACAGCTGGTTGTAGCTGGGGATGCGGGCAAACTTGACCATCCGGAACTTCAGGACCATGTGGTCAATCAGCTCCTGGGCCTGGCTCTCGGTGAGGGTGCCGTTGTCCAGGTCGCGCTGGATGTAGATGTCCAGGAAGGTGGAGATGCGGCCCACGCTCATGGCAGCGCCGTTCTGGGTCTTGATGGCGGCCAGGTAGCCGAAGTACAGCCACTGGCAGGCCTCTTTGGCGTTCTTGGCGGGCTGGGAGATGTCGATGCCGTAGATGGCAGCCATCTTCTTCATGCCCTTCAGGGCGTTGATCTGGCGGGCGATCTCCTCCCGCAGGCGGATCACGTCGTCGGTCATGGTGCCGTCGCCGCAGTTGTTGAAGTCGTGCTGCTTGGCCTCGATCAGGTAGTCGATGCCGTACAGGGCCACCCGGCGGTAATCGCCCACGATGCGGCCGCGGCCGTAGGTGTCGGGCAGGCCGGTGATGATGTGGCTGTGGCGGGCTTTCCGCATCTCGGGGGTGTAGGCGTCAAAGACAGCCTGGTTGTGGGTGCGGGTGTACTCAGTGAAGATCTTGTGGAGCTCTGCGCTGGGCTGATAGCCGTAGGTGGTGCAGGCTTCCTCGGCCATCTTGATGCCGCCGTAGGGCATGAAAGCCCGCTTCAGGGGCTTGTCGGTCTGGATGCCCACGATCTGCTCCAGATCCTTCAGGTTCTCATCAATGTAGCCGGGGCCGTAAGAGGTCAGGCTGCTGACCACGTCGGTCTCCATGTCCAGAACGCCGCCCTTGGCGCGCTCTTCCTTCTGCAGCTTCTGCAGGGCGTCCCAGAGCTTGTTGGTGGCGTCGGTAGGACCTGCCAGGAAGCTCTCGTCCCCGTTGTAAGGAGTGTAGTTCTTCTGGATGAAGTCACGGACGTTGACTTCTTCTTTCCAAATGCGGCCCTCAAAGCCTTCCCACTGGGTATAATCCTTCATTCGTTACCTCCTGTATCGATGCGGATAAAAAAAGTTAGAATTAACTAACTTTTAAAAATAAGAGAAAGGGCACTGATCTTCGAGCAGCCCCTTTTGACGACGCAAGCGCCGCCCGGCCGGCGCGCCCCGCTATCTTGCGGGAGGCCTCCGGCCTATTAAGCATAGCATGAAAAAAGAAAAAATCAAGAGAAAAATCCCGGGAACCGTTACCGGATCACAAAGCTTTGTTGGGTTGCACAACCAACCGGCAAGAGGCTGCGGCGATTGTGTGCGGAACTTCTATACGTGATTTTTTGACAATTTGGCCCTGGGGGGTTGACAGTCTCCCACAGATATGGTATGATTTTGCCATAGCAGTTAGCAAAAACTAACTCATGGGCCGCAGCAGCCTTTTGAAGCGGGTCGCTGCGGCCGGAATTCCCCCATTCCATTCTCTCTGACACCCGGGGTTGGCGGCCGGTTTTATGGTTTGCACCGCAGCCGCACCCCACATAGCGAACAAAAGGCGGACTGCCCGGTTTGAACGGGCGGCCCGCCTTTGTTTTGATTCAGGAAGCCTGGCGCCGGGCCCGGGTCCAGCGGCGCTGGATCAGGAAAAAGCCCACGCAGCTGGCGGCAAAGGGGGCGTAGTAGGTGGCGGCCCGGTACACCACCAGCAGGGTCATGGTACCGCTGTCCCCCAGGAAGCCGGCAAAGATCAGATAGAAGGCGGTCTCGATGGAGCCCATGCCTCCCAGGTTGGGCAGGGCGTTGGACAGCAGCATCATCAGGGCGGTGAGGGTCTCGGCCTGCCAGAAGGTCAGGCTGCCCAGGCCCATGAACCGGGCCCCGAACCAGGGGATCGCGTACATCAGGACCAGCTTGCACATTTGCAGGAGGATCACCTGGATGCAGAGCCCACGGTTCTGGAGCAGCTGGCGGCTCTCGATCCGCAGGCCGTCCAGCTGGGCGGTCCAGCTCTGGCGGCGGGCCTGCCATTTGCCGGTGTCAGGCAGCAGGTTCAGCAGGCGGTACACCAGGTCCTGGACGGTCCGGCTGGTGCACACCAGCACCAGCGCCAGGATGATGGCCGCCACCATCAGGCAGGCAGGGAGCAGGTACTGCATCAGGCCCGATGTGTCGGCAGACAGCAGCCAGCCCCCATGGAACACAAGCAGCACCGCAGCCACCAGCAGGACTGCCCCCTTGTGAAAGACATACTGGAGGGTGGTCAGGCCGATGCCGGGCCCGATGCCCAGCCCCTGGAGGCTGATGTCGTACCCCTGCATAGCCATGGTGCCGGCGCCGAAGGTGACCACGTTGCCAAAGGCCCCCAGGAAGGCCAGGTCCAGCCCCCGCCGGAAGGAAAAGCCGGGCAGCCGGCTGGACAGGATCCGCTGGCTGATGATGCCCTCGATCACCGGGTAGGTGAGGCCCAGGCCCAGCAGTAGGGCCCCCTGGCCCAAGCGCAGCTTGCCCAGGGCGGCGGAAATTTCGGGCAGATGATCCTTGAAGATATAGAACATCAGACCGGTCAGGACCAGCAGGGTCAGGACCGACAGCAGCCCCCGCCGGACCGAGAATCCGCCGGCAGGCCGGGTCTGATTGTTGTGAGACATAGGGAAGATGCTCCTTTCCACAAAAGGCAGGTCAAATACGGTCGCAATCAGTATACCACGATTGGACGCGAAAGTTTAGCGCTGTCCCACAGTTTTTTCATCAAAGGGGGCTCGTCTATAAAAATACAGCTCGGATAGAAGCGATGCTTCCGTCCGGACTGTAGAGCACAAATAATCTAATTTTGTAATAAAATGAGGAAATATTACAGATTGACCGGCTCCTGCTGGGCCAGCAGTGCCTCCACCTGCTGGCGCAGGGTGTTGGCGAAGGACTCCTTGGAGTAGTACCGCTCATAGAGGGCGCGGCAGGCGGGTCCCATCCGGCCCGACAGGCCGGGGTTTTCAATCAGCTTGGTCATAGCCTCAGCCAGCTCGGTGGGGCTGTCGTTGTGGTAGACAAAGCCGTCCACCCCTTCGGTGATGAGGCCGGCGGTGCCGGTATGTTCCGAGACAATCCCCGGCTTGCCGAAAATGAGGCCCTCGGTCACAAAGGTGGGCATGGGGTCGTCCCGGGAGCTGCAGACGGTGCAGGCACACTGGCGCATCAGGGATTTGATCTCGCTGCGGGTCAGACGGCTGACGTAAAAGACATTGCCGGGGTAATCCGCCGCCAGCTGCTGGACGTCGGCCAGCAGCCGCTTGTCGGCGCCCTTGCCCACAAACAGGAAGGCGGCCTTGGACCGGGTGGCGTCGGGGAGCATCCGGATGGCCTGGACCAGGATGTCCTGGCCTTTCCGCATCTCAAAGGCGCCCACGCTGACCAGCAGGGGCAGCCCTCCGGCATAGCTGATGTCGTAGGGCTCGAAGGAGTCCTGGGCATAGTCGGGCAGGCCGTAGATCAGCTGGCCGATGGCAAAGTCGGGGCGGTGTTCGTGCATGGCGGCGGTGGCATGGCTGCCCACCGCACAGACCCGGACGTTGGGTTCCAGGGTCCGGGGGATCAGGTGGGACAGATACCCGTAGCCCACGAAGGCGTCATGAAGCCACCAGAGTACCGGCACCGGGGCGCCGTTGAGGGCCCGGATGGCCTTGACCTCCACAATGGTGTTGGCCACCACCAGATCCGATGCGGTGGCCAGCCCCCACAGCATGGAGGAGCCCACGCAGTCGGGGTGGGTGATGACGGTGGCCCCCGCCTCCACAAAGAGGGGCAGGGAACCGCCGTCCCCGGGGCCCAGCACCGCCACTTCATAGCCCATCTGCCGCAGCACCGGCACAGCGCTCACCAGTACAATGGGGGCGCCGGTCATATCCAGCACATGGCTCAGCAGCAGGGCCCGCTTGCCCTGTGCAGAAAAGAGGTCGGAGGCGTCGGCCTGGCGGCGGTACCGCACCAGGGCCTGGGGAATATGGACAGGATGCCGGGCCAGCCGGCAGGCCAGGGCCAGCAGAGCGGCGGGATCATCGGGATCTCTGGCCTGGGCGCGGCAGCGCAGCAGCAGTTCCCGGGAGAGGACGGCGCACCTGGATCCTTCGGGCCGGCAGTCGGCCCGGTAGACCAGGGTGTCCCCGTCAAAGCCGAACACCCCGTCGCAGAAGGCAAAGTCGGCGCCGCTCTGAAGGGCGGCAGCAAAGTAGGACAGGGTGGTGCTCAGGCATTCCACATCCTCGGCTGCCACCACCACGCCGCTCAGATCCTGGGGCAGGGCGTTCAGGCTGTGGACCGGCATGAATTTCCGGTGAAGCTGCAGCTCCAGGCTGTGGGCCAGAGCGGTGCAGCGCCCCGGCCCATAGACCGCCAGCCAGACCTGCTGGGTGTCCTGGTAGGGCTGTTGTGCCAGCTGGAACTGCTGGAATTGACTGTAACTGGAATACATAAGGTACCTCGCTGGACGTCCCTTTAGGTTTGGTTCCTGCGGCCGAAGAGGGCGCGGATGGGGGCGGTGAGCTTCCAGCAGGAGCTGGACAGCACCGCCTCGTAGCAGACCCGGAAGTGCTCCTTTTCGGCGATGGCGGCGGCCAGCTGCTCTTCCAGATGGGCGGCCCGGCGCTCCTGGCCGGCCAGCTCTGCGCCGAAGCTCTCAGCCAGAGCCCGCTGCTCGTCGGCAGCAGCCGCGGCGGCGACAGCCTTGTCCTGGTTCAGCTCAATGGCCTTGCGCAGAGCATAGAACACGGTGTCGTCGCCCCCTGTCTGGAGGGGGTAGTAGGTATAGGACACCGAAAATTTGGTGCCGGCAGGCAGCCGGCCGGGACATTCCACATAAAACTGGGGATCAAACTGGAGGAACAGGGCTTTCCCCTCCTCCAGGGTCAGTGCGTTGACAGAGACAGCCTGGAGCCTCTCATCCGACAGGGTGAACCCCTCCACATAGCAGGGCAGCTCGCCGGGGTCCAGACGGATGGCCTGCACATCCCGGGGCAGTTCAAAGATGGCGGACACGGTGTGGTTGGAGGCCGAATAGGCCGACACCGGCGCCGGGAGGGTATCCTGCTGGGAAAATCCCAGGCCGCAGTCATAGTACAGGGTCAGGCGGAACAGGGACATGTTGTCGTAGGACTCGTGCTTTTCCATCTGAGCGAGCTGCTGTTCCAGGGCCAGGCACCGCTGTGCCAGTTTGGAGACGCCCTGGTCCGAAAGGGAAAGCTGTTCTTTCAGTTCAGCGATCTGCTCCTCCGGAGTCTGTTTGGTTGCAGGGGGCATGAATCTTCACCTCATATCCATAGTCTGGCCGGGCCGGATGCCCGGGAATCATCTTTTTGATCAAAGCCGCAAAAGAGAGGGTAAACGCCCTGCCCGCCCGCCTGCTGAGATGCAAAAATTCTGCGGCCGGGGACAGGCCCTGCCGCAGAAACAGTCAGGAACGACGCTTATCTGCCGTTTTCAAAAGGGGAGTGCGGCGCCGCCTCAGTGACGGGCCACATAGCGCTGGAAGCGGGCCCGGCTGCGCTCCATCCGGGCCTTTTTGGTACGGCGGAACACGAGCCGCTTGCGCAGTTCCAGCAGCACGCAGGCCGCTGCAATGAAGCTGCACCGGAGCGCGTACTGGGACAGCAGGCCCACAATGGGGTTGGATGCAAACTGGGCCGCATACAGGTACCAGGGCACCGCAGTCAGCTCCACCGTGTGGAGACAGAAGATATTCAGGGAACGGCGGCCCACTGCTTCCAGGGCGTGAGCCAGCGGGTTCTCCCGGACGGCGCTGAGCCGGACAAACAAATTGACAATCCACAGGCCGATGATGCCGTTCAGGAAGATGCCCACCGGGCCCAGGGTCCACTCGCCCATCGACATGTTGTCGGTGGTGCCGGAGAGGAGGGCGCCCACGGCGGCCACCACCATCGAGAACGCGGCGGCGGGGAACAGCCAGGGCAGCTTGGGCTGGTCAAACCAGCGGCGCTTCTTGGCCATGTGGCCCATGTACAGGTAGGGCACCACCGCCATGCCCTGGGACAGGCAGAAGGGCAGCTCCCATACCAGGCAGGTACCCCAGCCCAGGACGGCGGTAGCCGCCACGGCCCAGGGTATGTACCGCTCGGGGAAGGCGTTAAACAGGATATCCAGGATGATCCAGCCCACCGCCATGGTCAGCAGGTACCACATGGGCCCGCAGGAGAAGATGCTCAGCCCAAAGTAGGTGGAGGTGTGGGGCAGGCCCAGCAAAAAGCCCGCCAGCACTTTTTGGCTTTCGCCGATGGCCGCCGGCCAGGAGCCGAAACAGTAGTGGTGCAAGATCAGATGCAGCCCCGCTGTGGCCAGCGCTGTGTAAAGAAAAGGCGGCAGAATGCCCCGCAGCTGCTGCTGGACACATTTGCCCACCGAACGCTTTCGAAATCCATAGCCGCTGGCTATGTAGAACGCAGACATCAGCGCCTCGCGGTAAATGAAGAGCAGAAAACTGGAAACCGACAGCCCGCTGCCCAGGTTCAGGGAATAGCCCTCAGCCGTGTGGACAAAGATGACAGTTGCCATGCCTATGCCTTTGAACAGGTCAAACATCCCCAGGGAGTTGACTGTGCGCGTTTTGGTTCCTTTCATCAAGGGGTCCTCCTCGCAGAAATAAAATTCCTTCCAGCAGGCCCGGCGAAAAAAGGAAGGATTGGCAGGTTCTACACATCACACCAGTAATTTGTGTCAAAGATTTGTTCAAATCTAGTATAATGCTTTTTCATCCGGCTGTCAATTTGATTCGGGCGATTGATTTTGCCCTGTTGAAACAGCCGTCCGGCCCGCAAACCACTATAACAGAAATTTCGTCCTGACCAAGAAAAAGGGAAAAATTGCACCATGGAAAGGTGTGCCAGGCCCGCTGCCATGATACCACCCCGGCGGAAAAAAGGCGGCGGAAAGGGGGAAAAACTCTGTCTCCCGGCGGATCCCCCGGGGAAATCCGGTGCCGGCATTGACAGACGGGCGGGAACATGGTATGCTCTCCGTATACCTGTATTACAAGTTGGACCCCGACAGCCGGTGCGCGGTTGCAATGGGGACCTGTATCTTATATAATAAAGGCAGCTCTGCCCCGGGGGGCAGCACAGACAGGAGGATGGGACGATATGATCTCGACAGTATACCAGCTGGTCAACAATATGGAAGAGAACCTGGCCCAAAAGACCGCGATTCAATATTTTGACGAGGCAAAGGGCGGCGTGGTGAGCATCCGCTACGGGCAGTACGCCCAGGACATCCGCAAGGCAGCGGGGCTTCTGCTGCACCGGTGCCCCGACATCAAGGGCCGGAAGGTCTGCCTGCTGGCCCGCAGCGGCTATGATTATCTGGTGAACCTGTTCTCGGTTCTGCTGGCGGGGGGCGTGCTGGTGCCCCTGAACCTCCAGAAAAGCTGGGAGGAGATCCACTACGAGATCGACCTGGTGGAGCCGGTTTACATCATCCACGACGGAGAGTTCGCCGACCGGGAGCCCGCCCTCACCCAGACTTATGGGGACAAGCTGCTGCCCCTGGACGGCTACAAGGAATCCCAGTGGAGCGACAAGTGCAGTGAGTGCGAGGACGTGGACGCTTTGTCGGTGATTCTCTTTACCTCCGGCACCACCGGCCGCAGCAAGGGCGTCATGATCAGCCACCGGAATCTGTTTGCCCCCATGGATTTCTTCTGCCTGCCCTTTGAGGACATTCAGAAGCAGACCGGCTGGGACACCAGCAAATTCCGCTCCTTCTCGGTGCTGCCCATGTTCCACGTGGCAGCCCTCACCAGCTCCATCTCCTGGGCTATCATGGGCAACACCATCAACCTGTGCAACGACCTGAAGCACTTCTACCGGGACCTGGCTGCCATGGACAGCGAGGTGATGGCGGTGGTGCCGGTGCTGCTCCAGACCATCCACCGGGATGTGGTGCGGGGCCGCCGGGACCGTCTGGGCAGCCTGAAGGCCCTGACCTGCGGCGCGGCGTCCATGGATGCCGACACCATGTCCGACCTGGTGAAGGCGGGCTTCTTCATCTGCCAGATGTACGGCCTCACCGAGACGGTGGGGGACGGCACCTGGAACAACTCCCAGGACCCTGCCGACATCCACTCGGTGGGCCTGTGCGACCCCAAGCGGGAGTACAAGCTGGACCAGGGGGAGCTGTGCATCCGGGGCAATTCGGTGATGATGGGCTATTACAAGGACCCCGAGGGAACTGCCGAGGTGCTGGATGCCGACGGCTGGCTCCACACCGGCGACCTGGCCCGGATTGACGACCGGGGCTATGTGTTCCTGACCGGCCGCAAGAAGAATGTGATCATCCTGGGCAGCGGCGAGAACGTCAGCCCCGAGGAGCTGGAAGCCCTGCTCAACCGCTGCGATGCAGTGACCGAGAGCCTGGTCCGGGAGGAAAAGGGCAAGATCGGCGCTCTGGTCTACTGCGGCGAGGGCGGCCAGGACAAGGAAGCCGAAGTCCAGGCCTATGTCACCGAGATGAACCGGACCCTGCCGCTGTACAAGCGGATTTCGGCGGTACATATTTCGGCAGAGCCCCTGCCCCGGAATGCCGCCGGCAAACTGCTGCGCTGAACAGCCCGCCCAAGAGGAAAAGCCATGGGATTTGAAGGACACCGGGTAGACACCGTCTACCGACTGATTACCGAAAACATGGAGCAGGTCTACGCAGATCTGCCCGGCCTGCGCTACCGGGGGGCCGACGAAAAGATCGTCACCGTCACCTTTGGAGAATACGCCCGGGATATCCGGCGCTGCGTCGGATACATCACCCAAAAACTTGGGGACCCCCGGCGGCGGAAAGTCTGCCTTCTGGGCCAGAACAGCTACCCCTATGCGGTGGCCATTCTGGGGCTGCTGGCAGCCGACTGCATCCAGATTCCCCTCAACCAGAACAAGAGCTGGGACGAGCTCAGCTATGAGCTGAACCTGGTGGAGCCGGACCTGATCCTCTGGGACGGGGGCAGCTATCCCTGGCGGGACCAGCTGCTGGCCGGGTGGGGCGATAAGCTGCTGCCCCTGGAGGAATGCACCCAGGCGCCGCCGGCCCAGCTTCAGGAGGCAGAGGATCCCCGGGCCCTGTCCATGGTTATGTTTACCTCCGGCACCACCGGCCGGAGCAAGGGTGTCATGCTGAACCAGTGGTCCATCATGATCACCGGCCGGGACAGCATCTGCAGCTGGGAAGTGCTGGTGGCCCGGGCCAAAGAGATGGGCTATCGGGAAGAAACGTTCCAGCTCAACCATTTTTCCACCCTGCCCCTGTTCCATATTGCAGCCTATGCCAACCTGCTCCACTGGCCCCTGTATGGCGTTGCCACCAATCTGGGGGACGCCCGCAGCTTTTACCGGGATCTGGCGGATATGCCCAGCGAATCCATGGCGGTGGTGCCCTCCATTGCCGAGATGATCCGCAGGGACATCCTGCGGAACCGCCGGGATAAAATCGGCCCCCTGTGGATTCTGATGTGCAGCTCGGCGGCTTTCTCCCGGGAAACGCTGCTGGATCTCAGCAGCCACGGCATCCTGATCATCCAGAACTACGGGATGACCGAGACCGGCAGCGGCGGGCTGGTGAACGAGGCCCAGGACGAGAAGCACATCGCCACCGCCGGCCACACCATCCCCTGTATGGAGTATAAGCTGGAGCACGAGGAACTCTGCATGAAGGGCGAATGCCTGATGCTGGGCTATTACCGGAACCCCGAGGCCACCGCCGAGGCGGTGGATGCCGACGGCTGGCTCCACACCGGCGATCTGGCCCGGGTGGACGAGGACGGCTATTACACCATCACCGGCCGGAAGAAAAACCTCATCATCCTGGACAGCGGCGAAAATGTCAGCCCCGAGGAACTGGAAGGGCTGCTGGCAGGCTGTCAGGCCATCCGGGAGTGCATGGTCAAGGCCAAGGGCAAAAAGATCGGCGCCGACATCTTCTGCCAGCCCGATCAGCAGGAAGAAGTCCGGGCCTATATCACCCAGCTCAACCGCACCCTGCCGCTGTACAAGCGGATTACCGCCGTGGCATTCAGCCAGGAGCCCCTGCCCCGGAATGCCACCGGAAAACTGCTGCGCACCTGAACGCATACGAGACGGCCCCGGATGCATACTATCAGGGCCCGCCCCTTTTACCATGAATGCTGAACCAAAGAAAGGAAGTTACGCATATGAACCGCACTGAAATTATGGCACAGATTGTAGGCATCCTGGAAGACGTGGCTGAGATCAGCCCCGATGAAGTCACCGAGGACAGCGTCCTGATGGACGATCTGGACCTTTCCTCCATGGAGATTCTGACCATCGTGGCCGATCTGGAGGAGACCTTCGGCATCCGCATCCCGGAGAAGGAACTGCGGAGCTTTGTCACCATCAGCGACCTGATTGACTATCTGAGCACACGGGTGGGCTGATCCATGACAGAGACCATGACCCGCAAATCCGAATACCTCCTGCAGGGAGCAATGTACTTTTACCGGGCCAAGAACATCTACTGCCGGTATCAGTATGCCTTGAAGGACCCGGTGGACCCGGCCCTGCTGCAGCAGGCGGTGGACGCCGCCCTGGAGCAGGCCCCCTATTTTAAAATGAAGCTGGTCCGGGAAAAACGGGAGATCTACCTGACCGACAACGACCAGCCTTTCACCGTCCGCCAGGGCCATGACCTTCAGGCTATGCCCGAGGAGACGGATGGGTATCTGTTCAACGTCTCCTGGGAAGGGGACACGGTGTTCTTTGACTGGTACCACTTTGTGGCCGACGGCCACGGGGTGACCCGGTTCCTGACCCGGATTCTGATGGAGTACTGCAACCGCCGCTACGGCGCCGGCTTTGACTGCCCGCCCCTGGGATCGGCCCCGGCCTATGATATGCAGGCACTGATGGACCATGATCCCACTGCCGGGGAGGAGGGCCTGCCCGAGATCGAGCCGGTGCCGGTCCAGGCCGGGCAGCTGCGCCGCAGCATCATCCGTCTGGACAAGCAGAGCCTGGTGGATGCGGCCTTGGGCTGCGGCGTCAAGCCGGTCAGCGCCCTGCTGGGCCTGCTGAGCCTCTCCCTGCAGCCCTTCGTGGACCGGGACAAGGTCGAGTATTGCTATTCCACCGACACCCGCCGCACCCTGGGCGTGCCGGAAGCCTTTTATAACTGCGTGGCTTCCTTCCGCCATGGGGTGGACGCCGGGCCCGGGGTCCGGCTGGCAGACATCGCCGCCGACATCGACCAGAACCTTCGGGCCAGCCTGGAGCCCCAGGCCCAGCTGACCCAGATGGCCAAGATGATGGGATGGGTCTGCCGGGTGGACGCCCTGAAGGCCCCCCTGCGGATCAAGCAGCGGGTGTTCAGCATGGGGGAGGCCATGGGCAACTTCCCGGCGGATTTCTGGATCAGCTATCTGGGAGATCCCCTGGGCCCCGACCGGGACTATCCCCCCGCCCTCAACGACTACATCCGGGACTTCGAGGTCTGGGTCCCCCCCGACGGGGCGTCGGTGGGCTTTGAGGTGGCCAGCCTCCACGGGCAGCTGATCTGCTGCATCCAGGACAAGCTGGGCCGCGCCGGCCTGGCGGACGCCATCCGTACCGCCATGGAGCGGGAAGGGGTCCGGGTGCTGGGGATCACCGACATGGGCCCCGCCCTGCCCTATCAGGAATAAAATACATACAAGGATGAAAAGCTCCGAAGGCGCTTGCCCTCGGGGCTTTTTTGCAGTAAGGAACATTTTTTGAAGAAGCTGAAAAAAATCGGACGGCTCCCTCGTATTAGTTGTCAGAACGGGCCGTTCACCAGATCAAAAAGGAAGGAGGCGGGGAAGAAGTGATATGACAGCACAGGAATTTACATCCATGGTGCAAACCTACCAGGGCCTGGTGTATACCGTCTGCTACCAGCTGGTGCAGGACAGAGATGTAGCCCAGGACCTGGCCCAGGACACCTTCCTCGCTGCATGGCGGGCCATTGACCGGTGCCCGGCAGGATATGAGAAACAGTGGCTGGCCCGGATCGCAGCCAACAAGGCAAAAGACCACCTGCGCAGCGGATGGGTGCGGAAGATGAGCACCCCCGGCGACGAGGTGATGGCGCTGGCGGGGGCACCCCCCGACCAGGGCCCCGAGGCAAAAGCCCTGGCCAGCGTGGGGATGGACGAACTGAAAGAAAAAATCCTGCACCTGCGGGAACCTTATAAGACGCCCTGCCGGCTCTGCCTGCTGGAAGGGTACACCCCGGCGGAGGCGGCCAAGATCTGCCGCCGGCCGGAAAAGACCTTGAATGGCCAGCTGTGGCGGGCCAAAAAAATGCTGCGGCAGCAGATTGAACAGGAAAGGAGGACCGAGGATGGAACTGTTTCGAGATGACGGATGCATGACCGATGAAGGGCTGCAGGCGCTGCTGGATGGGACCCTGGATGAACTGGGCCGGCTGGAAGCCGCCGAGCACCTGTCCTACTGCGACCGGTGCCTGGACCGGTACACGGCGCTGCTGACCGGCGATGTGGTAAAGCAGCCCCCCCGGGATTTGTCCCGGCCGGTGGGCCGAACCATCCTGATCCGACTGATGCAGAATGTCTACGGACGGATGGCGGTGGCCGGGGTGGCGGCAGTGCTGGCTCTGACCATGTGGCGGAGCGGCAGCCTCCAGAATGTTCTGGGGCACAACACCCCTTCCCTGGAGACCTACACGCCGGAACAGATTGCGCCGGCGGATGAACAGCTGCCCCCCAGGAGCAGCTATACCGAGCCGCCCCGCCCGGAGGAAAAGACCTCGGTGGCCGAAAAGGCCCAGGAGGCTGTCACAGAACTTTTGGAAGCCCTGGCCGACACGGCCGACCGGGTGAGCGAAACCAACTGATGGGAGAGATTTGAGAATGAAAAAGAATGGGTTTCTTACCTTTTGCTTTGCCTTTATTCCAGGGGCCGGGCAGATGTACCAGGGCTACATGAAGCGAGGCCTGTCTCTGGTGGGGATCTGCTGCCTGGCCATCGCGGTGGGGTCTCTGCTGCCCCCGCTGGGGAACGCAGCACTGGCTGTCTGCTGCGTGGTGTGGATGTACAGCTTTTTTGACACCTTCAACCTCCGGGCCCAGCTGGGCGCGGGGATGGCCCCGGCAGACGACTACCTGGTGCATCTGGGCCAGGATGTGAGCCTGGACCGTCTGCTCCACCGCCGCCACAAGCTGTTTGGCTGGGTTCTGGTGGCTGTGGGCGTCTACACCCTGTACGACGGCCTGCTGATGGACTTTTTGCGGGACCTGTACTGGAACACCGACAACAGCTGGATCATCCGTGTGATTTACAATGTGATGAACAGCGTGCCCACTGTGGTGGTGTGCCTGGCAGTGATTGTGCTGGGCCTGTGGCTGGTGCGGGGGCCCAGGCATAAAACGGACCAGACCCCCTATGACCAGATGGAGGAGTTCTGCGAGTACAACTTCAAGGAGGATGAGGAGGATGACACCCATGACGGAAAAGAGGACTGACACGGCCCCCGGTACCGCCCCACAGGCGTCCGCCCGCACAGCCTCCCGTCCACCGGCAGCGGACAGCCGCCCGGCCCGCCGGGTGGGCAGCGTCACCCTGGGGCTGTGCCTGATTGCCCTGGGCATCTGCTTTCTGTGCTACTACTTTGTACCTGGCTTCAACTGGACCCTGGTGGTAAAGGTGGGGGCCCCGGCGGCCCTGGTGGCCCTGGGGGCAGAAGTGATCTGGTGTGCCTCCCATCAGAGCCGGTGGAAATATGACTTCCTGGCGGTGCTGGGGTGTCTGGTGCTGATGGGCGGGGCCTTCTGCCTGGCCCTGCTGCCCATCATCTGGGAGAGCGTCAACCCGGCCAACCGGATGCAGATGACCAATCTCAGCGAGCAGTATGAGGGCCAGCTGTACCAGGCCCTGGAAGGCCGGGTGGATCTGGACCAGATCGACGCCTATCTGGAAACCCGCTATGGGGCAAAGGCCCCCGCAACCCTTCAGGAGGCCGGCGGCGCCGGGGTCCGGTTCTGGGTGGGGGTTTACCTCTACGGCCCCTACACGTCCGCCGAGGACTTCGCCGCCGACTGTGCCCTGGTGATGGATGCAGTGCGGGCCCAGGGGATTCTGCCCGACGAGGTGGAGTTCAGCTGGAACCGGCCTGATCAGCTGGCCAGCATGGAGCTGATCCTGAATACCCCCGCCAAGATGAAGTGGACCGCCGGCCAGATGGCCCAGCGGACCCGGGTCTGGACGGAGGGGAGCAGCCCCGCCTACGGCGGCGACCTGGACCAGGAAAACGCCGCCCCGGCAGACAGTACCCCGGCCCTGGAATCTGAAGGGCCTTCCGACACCCTGTAACGATGTAAAAAGATTTTCCCTGTGTGTTCAGAGAATCCCCCGGCCAATGGGATAGCCGGGGGATTTTCTTGCGCCCAAAAAGGCGCCCGGACAACCGGACGCCCTGAAAGTATAAAAATTTTTTACTTTTTGCCGGCCAGGCCGGCAGCCGTGGTCAGAAGCTGGTGGTATAGCCTGCTGCCTGCATGCCCGCAGACAGATCTTTGGCCACGGCGGCCCCGGAAAGGCCGTCGTAGTCAATGGTCTCGAAGACCTGCTGGTAGATGCCGCCGCTGGACGCCAGGCTGTCATCCTCAAACAGAGGATCAGAGGAAAAGAGGCAGGAGGCCAGCACCTTGCTGTGGGCCTGTTCCATCAGAGGGTCCAGAGTTCCGGCGGCCTGGGCGGCAGCCAGCCCGGACCGTGAAGCAGGGATGCCGCAGGCCGAACCCAGAATGGCGGCCCCGGCCTCCTGGTTCAGCAGAAAGTCCACCAGCATGGCGGCCTCGGCGGGATGCTGGCAGCTGTGAGGAATCGCCATGGCCATGGAGACCCTGGTAAAGCCGCCCTTGTATTCGCCCATCTGGATTTCCTCGCCCACCGTGAAGCTGTCGCGGCTGTCCTCATCCAGGGTGGCCCGGTACCGGGCAGCGGCGGTGTCCCACTCGAACACCCCGCCCAGTTTGCCGGTGGTCCACTGGATGGACTGGTCTACAGGGACGTCGCCGTTGGTGCCGTAGTAGACGGGCATGGACATGAGAACGTGGTGATCCACCAGATCCTTGATGAAGTCCAGGCCTTCGATGACCTGCTGGAGGCTGTAGTTCAGGGTGAAGGTTTCGGGGTCTGCCCAGGGCTGGCCATAGACCGATTCCAGGTAGAACACCATCAGGGACATGCGGCCATAGCCGTCCAGATACAGGGGATAGAAGTCCTCCCCCAGCTGGGTCTGGAAGGCCTCGCCGGCGGCATACAAATCCTCCAGGGTTAAGGGAATCTGGGTGATGCCGGCCTGATGGAGGAGGTTCAGGTTCCAGTAAAAGATCCGCCCGGTGGTGGCCATGGGCACCGCCAGCAGGCCCTCGGCGGTCCGGCAGGCGAAGAGGGCCTGCTGATCCCACTGGGAGAGGTCCAGGTAATCCGACACCGTCTGCAAATCCAGGAAAGTCTGGGTGCCGGCGTACCGGGGCAGCCAGTTCCAGGGAATCTGACAGACATCCTCGGCGGTGCCGCTGGACAGTTTGGCGGACATGGTGCCCGCCCAGTCCTCCCACGTCCCTGAAAAGGGGGTCACAGAAAGATTGGAATAAGCCCGGGAAAAAGCGGCCAGGGCCTCCTGATAGGCAGCATGGCGGCTATCATCGCCCCACCAGCTGAGGGTCAGGGAGATGCTGCCGTCTGCGGGCGACACCACGGCGGAAGAGCTGCCTCCAGAGCAGGCGGCCAGCAGGCCGCCCATGGCGGCAGCCCCGGTGGATTTGAGAAATAGGCGGCGGGAGATGGGGTTGGACATGGGTTCTCCTCCTGAACAGACCTGGAACACACAGCAGAAGACAACAGAGACTTTTCGTCTCTATCATAACAAAATATCCCGGCAAAAGAAAGACGGCGGGGCCAAACAGCAAAAAACGCCGCAGGCAGAGCCTGCGGCGCGGAGCTGCGGAATCAGGAGTCCTTCCGGTGCTGGCGGGCATAAAAGGCCCGGCGCTCCCGGAAGTAGCACTGGGGGCACATGCTGACATACTGGACGTTGTTTTCCATGTCGATGGCCACCTGTTCCCCCTCAAAGACAAACTGGCCGCCCACCTTGCGGGCATTGCAGGTGGCTTTGCGGCCGCAGGTGCAGATGGTTTTCATCTCCTCGATGGTGTGGGCCAGCTCCATCAGACGGGTGGCGCCGGGGAAGCCCCGGAGGGAAAAATCGGTGCGCAGCCCGTAGCAGATGACAGGGACCCCCAGGTCCACCGTCACCATAAAGAGCTGTTCGGCCTGGACCGGAGTGAAAAACTGGCTCTCGTCGCAGAGCACGCAGGCCAGAGGGTCCGCATGGGCGTCCCGGTCGGCCTGGACGGCAGCAAACACATCGTCCTCGGGGCGGATCAACAGGTCGGCTTTCCGCCGGACCCCCAGGCGGCTGACCAGTTCGCCGCCGCCTTTGGAGTCAATCTGGGGCTTGAGAATCAAAACCCGCATACCCTGTTCTTCGTAGTTGTGGGCCACCTGCATCAGGGCGGTGCTTTTGCCGCTGTTCATGGCGCCGTACCGGAAATAGAGCTTAGCCATAGAGCCGATCCTTTTCTTAACATGTTGTATGCACAAAGCCGCCCCGCCCGCACAAGACGGACAGGGCAGTTTTGGTGCAGAATCCAAAAGGAGACGGTCAGTCCCCGTTGCGCAGCCGGTAACCTAGGCTCATGAGACTGTCGCCCAGGTGAACGTTTTCCACCACCGTGTCGGGATAGGGAACCGACAGGTCGTAGTGGGAAAAGTTCCAGTAGCCCCGGATGCCCAGATGCACCAGGCGGCCGCTGATGTCCTCGGCGCCGCTGCGGGGCAGGCAGAGGACGGCAACCTGGGGGTGATGCTCGGCGCAGAAGGCGTCCAGGTCATCCAGGTGACGGATGGGGATGCCGCTGATGGTCTGGCCGATGAGATCGGGCTTGACATCAAAGGCGGCGATCAGGCGAAAACCGTTGTTGTTGTTGGTGATGAAGCTGCTGACAGCGGTGCCCAGACGGCCGCAGCCGAAGAGGATGGCGGTGAGGCGCTCCCCGTCGCCGAACAAAAGCTTTTCCAAAATGACCAAGAGGTTATCCACCGAATAGCCGATGCCCTGGCGGCCGTTGACATCACCGATGCAGTTGAAATCCTGCCGGACCTGCGAGGCGGTGGTACCCATCTGGGCGGCCAGCTCCCGGGAGGATATGCTGGTAATGTTGGCATCCTTCAGAGCCCGGAGATAGCGGTAATACTTGGGCAGGCGCCGGATCACCGGTACCGAAGCCTTGACGGACGGATTCATGGCAGGACCTCCTCACATCTACTCCCAGACAGCATCCAAAAACGGAAAAATTAGAATATCTTCACGCTATAAGTATACAACATTTACCGAGAATGTCAAACCCTTGTCAATGTTTTTGATATATTTTTACAATTTTCCGGTTCTTGTCTATTTCATATTGCCCGAAAACCGGTTTTTCCTACCCAAAAGAAAAGAAAAATGGCAGAGAAAAAGTCCCTGCGGGAAGGCAGGGACCCGAAACAAAAAGAATCAGGATTCTATCTCATGGTAGAGCCAGCGCATGGCCTCGGAGAGGCCTCCCAGCTGGTCGATGAGGCCTTCCTCCACGGCGCGCCGGCCGTCCAGGACAGTGCCCATGTCCATCACCAGTTCGCCGGTGTGGAGCATCAGCTCGTTGAAGCGGTCTGCGGTCATCCGGCTGTGGCCGGCCACAAAGCCGGTGATCCGCTCCTGCATCTGCTCGAACCAGCGCATGGTCTGGGGAACCCCCAGGATCATCCCGGAATGGCGGACCGGGTGGACGGTCATGGTGGCGGTGGGAACGATAAAACTGCGCCGGGCGCTGACAGCCAGGGGGATGCCGATGGAATGGCCGCCCCCCAGCACCAGGGTGGCGGTGGGCTTGGAGAGGCTGGCGATCAGTTCGGCCAGGGCCAGCCCGGCCTCCACATCCCCTCCCACCGTGTTGAGCAGCACCAGCAGGCCTTCGATGGCGGGGTCCTCCTGGACGGCCACCAGCTGGGGAATCACATGCTCATATTTGGTGGTTTTCTGGCCCTGGGGCGCCTCCACGTGGCCCTCGATCTGGCCGATGACGGTGAGACAGTGGATGGCGTGGGGGCCTTTGGTCAGGTTGACGGTACCCATCTCCTGAATCTGGCTCTGGTCAAAGGCCCGGCGGTCGGTGTCCTCGCCGGTGCCGGAGGCGGGGACCTCTTCGGCAGGGGCCTCATAGCCGTGTTTCTTCTTTTTCTTGTCCTTATCCATAAAGTGCACAAGCCCTCCTTTTCTCTCTAGGGTGCCCACCCGACGCCGCCCTATGCAGAACCAGTCCCCGGAGGGGCTGTATGGTACCCAGTAAAAAGTTTTTGCGCCGCTTTTTTCAAAAAGCGGCAAAAGCGGCTTGCATCCGGGGGCAAAGACGGGTAGAATAAAAAGTGCCGCGTGTCGGCAATTGTAACATTTACAATCTGTGAGGAGGAAAAACATGAAACGTGAAACATTCGGCTCACGGCTGGGATTCATCCTGGTCAGTGCCGGCTGTGCCATCGGCATCGGGAACGTGTGGCGCTTCCCCTTCCTGGTGGGACAGAACGGCGGCGGGCTTTTTGTTCTGTTCTATCTGCTGTTCCTGGTGATCATGGGTGTGCCCGTGCTGACCATGGAACTGGCTGTGGGCCGGGCCGGCCGGTCCAGCGCCATCCTGGCCTATAAGGCCCTGGAACCTGCCGGCAGCAAATGGCATATCCACGGCTGGTTCTGCATGGCCGGCTGCTACCTGCTGATGATGTATTACACCACCGTTGCGGGGTGGATGCTGGATTACTTTGCCAAGTTTGCTTCGGGCCAGTTTGCCGGGATGACCACCGGCAGCGCCCCGGACGCCTTCAACCAGATGCTGGCCAACCCTGTGGAAATGGGCTTCTGGATGGTGGTCATCACGGTGGCCGGCTTTGCCGTGGTCAGCTTCGGCCTGCAGAACGGCCTGGAACGGATCAGCAAGTTCATGATGATCGCCCTGCTGATCCTGATCGTGGTGCTGGCCGTCAACAGCGTCCTGCTGCCCGGCGCAGGGGAGGGCGTAGCCTTCTACCTGCTGCCCAGCGTGGAGCGGGCCATGGATGTGGGCATCGGCGGCGTGGCCATGGCTGCCATGAACCAGTCCTTCTTCACCCTGAGCCTGGGCATTGCCGCCATGGAAATCTTCGGCAGCTACATGAAGCGGGTCAACACCCTGCCCGGTGAGTCCATCCGCATCTGCGTGCTGGACACCTTTGTGGCTCTGATGAGCGGCATGATCATCTTCCCCGCCTGCTTTGCCTACGGCATCCAGCCCGACGCAGGCCCGTCCCTGATCTTCATCACCCTGACCGAGGTCTTTGTCAATATGCCCGGTGGCCAGCTGTGGGGCAGCCTGTTCTTTGTGTTTATGACCTTCGCCAGCTTCACCACCGTCATCGCCGTGTTTGAGAATATCCTCTCCATCTGCAGCGATACCTTTGGATGGAACCGGAAAAAGTCCTGCGCCATCAACGCAGTGGTGGTGCTGGTGGCCAGCATCCCCTGCGTGCTGGGCTACAACGTCTGGAGCGGCCTGACCTTCCTGGGCGGCAAGAATGTCCTGGACACCGAGGACTTCCTGGTCAGCAACCTGCTGCTGCCGGTGGGCTCCCTGATCTTCCTGCTGTTCTGTGTCAGCAAGTGGGGCTGGGGCTACGACAAGTACCGCGAAGAGGCCAACGCCGGCGAGGGCATCAAGCTGCCTGACTCGATTGTGCTCAAGCGGTATCTGCAGTTTGTGCTGCCCATCCTGATTTTGATCATCCTGGTGCAGGGCCTGATCTGAGGGCTTTTGAAACCAGAACAAAAGGAGCCGCATCCTTGAAGTGACCCCAAAAAGTTAGACAATAATTTGAAATAAAAATAGTTCAAACAGCCGAAAGGGCTTGTTGTCTGTGAATTGCAGGCGGCAAGCCCTT
>CAJFNF010000009.1 GCA_904394215.1 uncultured Faecalibacterium sp. | reverse complement strand
CTGGTCCACGAAGCTGTCAAGAACCCAGACGGTACCAAAGACCAGGAAATCGAAATTTACTATCGCTTTATCGGCAAGGTAGAATGATTTTTTGAAAAATACACTCGGTGTCTTTAGATGGGGGAAACCGGGCTCAGCATCCCGGACACAGCCCTGTTGATTCCCCTGGCGGACCTGCTGGGTGTGACGGTGACCGAGCTGCTGTTGTGCCGGCGGTGCCCGCCCGCCCAGCCCATCACCCCCGACACGGTGGAGCAGGTGGTCAAGACGGCCATCACCTATCCCGACCAGAAAGCCCAGCGGGCCTTTCAGGTGGGGGGCCGGTGGAAGATCCTGTGGTTCCTGGCGGCCCTGGCGGCGGGGGCCGCAGGGTTATACGGCTGCCGCCATCTGGGGGGCTGGACCGAGAGCCTGTTGGTGAGCTATATGCTGGCGGCAGTATTCGGGGCCTATTTCTGGCTGTTGGTGCCCATGCGTCTGCCGGACTTTTATGACCAGCACCGGATCAGCTTTTTCTACGACATGACGGTACGGATGAGCATTCCGGGTGTGGCCCTGAACAACCGCAACTGGCCCGCCATTGTGGTCTGCATCCGGGTCTGGGCCTGTCTGCTGACGGCATTCCTGCCCCTGCTGCACCTGGCAGCGGCGCTGCTGGCCCCGGCCTCGTGGCTGGCCTTCCTGGACACCGCCGACCTGATCCTCCTGCTGGGCGGGCTGTTCATCCCCCTCTACATCGTCGGGAAAAGTAACGCTTCCTTTTCTTCAGAAAAGTAACTACCGTTCCTGGGCGTAGCGGGCGAGGAACTGGCGGGTGCGCTCCTGCTTGGGCCGCTCGATGAGTTCCCGGGCGGGGCCCTGCTCCACAATGACGCCCCCGTCCATAAAGATGACCTGGTCGGCCACGTCCCGGGCAAAGGCCATCTCGTGGGTGACGATGATCATGGTGGTTTTCTGCTGGGCCAGGGACCGGATGACCTTCAGCACCTCCCCGGTGAGCTCGGGATCCAGGGCCGAAGTGGGCTCGTCAAAACAGAGGATGTCGGGGTGCAGGGCCAGGGCCCGGGCGATGGCCACCCGCTGCTGCTGGCCGCCCGACAGCTGGTGAGGATAGTGGTTGGCCCGGTCGGCCAGCCCCATCCGGCTCAGCAGCTCCCTGGCCTCGGCCTCGATCTCGGCGTGAATCTCTTTCTTCCGCGCCTTGTAGTCGGGCTGCTCCTGGGCCAAAAGCTGCTTGGCCAGCATCACGTTCTGCAGGGCGGTGTACTGGGGGAACAGGTTGAAGGACTGGAACACCAGCCCGAAGTGGAGCCGCTTGCGGCGCACCTCCGCCTCCCGCTGGGTGGCGGGATCGGCAGCGTCAAACAGGGTCTCCCCGTTCACCAGGATCTGCCCCCGATCGGGGGTCTCGAGGAAATTCAGGCACCGCAGCAGGGTGGTCTTGCCGCTGCCCGAAGACCCGATGATGGCCAGGGCCTGGCCTTTTTCCAGGTTGAAACTGATATCCTCCAGCACCCGGGTGGCGCCGAAGTGTTTTTCGATGTGCTTAACTTCCAGAACCGGCATAGTCTGCCCTCCTCAGCGGAAATAATCCAGTTTCTTCTCCCCCCAGCGGAACAGCAGGGTCAGGATGCCGTTCACCACCAGGTAGAATACGGCCGTGTAAAAGAGGGGCCAGATCATGCCCTTTTTGATGTAGGATTCGCCCATCCAGATGATCTCATACACCGAGATGACCCGCACCAGGGCGGTGTCCTTCACCAGGGTAATGAACTCGTTGCCCATGGGGGGCACGATCCGCTTGATGACCTGGAGCAGGGTGACCTTGAAGAAGATCTGGCTTTTGGTCATGCCCAGCACCTCGCCGGCCTCGTACTGGCCCCGGGGAATGGACTGGATGCCGCCCCGGTAAATCTCGGAGAAGTAGCAGGCGTAGTTGATGACGAAGGACAGCAGCGCCGCCCCGAACCGGGGCAGCAGGGGCAGGTCAAACAGCAGGCCGGGGCCATAAAAGATGATCAGGATCTGGATCATCAGGGGTGTGCCCCGCACCACCCACACCACCACGCTGACAAGCCAGCGCAGGGGGGTCAGGCGGCTCATGGCCCCCAGGGCGATCACAAGGCCCAGGGGCAGCGCCAGCAGCAGGGTCAGGGCAAACAGTTTCAAGGTTGCCCCCAGGCCCTCCAGCAGGGTCAGGGTGACAGACAACAGCATAGCGGATTCCTTTCTTTTCCACAGACAAGAAACATTGCCCCAGCGCTGCGGGCCGCCGGGCGGCGCGGTTCTGAGGCAAAGTTTCTCACGTCAATCTGTTTTATTTTGCGATGACAGACTCCTGGACGCCGTAGGTGGTGGCGGTCTCCATGACGGTGCCGTCGTCGTAGGCTTCCGTACTCCTCGCTGTTCAGCTGGACGGTGTAGGTCAGGTCGGGGTAGCTGGTGCCCTCGCCGATCATGGCGCCGGCCATCAGCAGGTCGATGACGCAGGCGTCGGAAGCGCCGGAGGCCACTTCCATCAGGGCGTCAGCCTGGGTGGTCTTGGCCACATAGGGGATGCCCAGGGCGTCCAGCTGCTCGGCGCCGGCCGAGCCGTTCTCCACAGCGAAGTTCAGGCCCGACAGGCTGTCGACGGTCTGGTAGTCGGCCGCCTTGTCGGCGGGCACCACCACCACCTGGCCGTTGTTGCAGTAGGGCTCGGACACCGAAGCGCCGTTCTTGACCTCGTCGGTGATGGTCATGCCGTTCCACACCACGTCAACGCCCTTGGTGTCCAGCTCCATCAGCTTGTTGTCCCAGTTGATTTCCAGGAACTCCACGTCCACGCCCAGGTACTTGGCGAAGGCCTTGGCCATGTCGGCGTCAAAGCCGATCCACTCGCCATTGTCGTCCCGGTAATCCATGGGTGCAAAGTCGGTCATGCCCACCACCAGGGTGCCCTTGTCCTTGACGTAGGCCATGTCGCTGTCGGCGTCAGCGGCAGCGCTGGAAGCAGTGCTGGCGGCCTCGGAAGAACCGGCGGCGCTGGATGCGCTGCTGGAAGCCCCCGCCGTGGACGAAGACCCGCCGCAGGCGGCAAAGCTCAGGGCCATGGCCGCAGTCAGAAACAGGGATACTGCTTTTTTCAACTTTCTCATCTTGAATTCCTCCTAACAAAGGGGCCCCAGGCCGGGCCCTTCCCTCTTTTGCTTTTACCACGCTAAAGTGGTGCAGTGATAACGTCTTGAATTTTAGCACACCAGCCCGCCCTTGTAAAGACAGCAGGCGCCCGCCGCCGCAATTTCGGCTTTTTGCTGAAAAAGAGTCGGTAAATTATGTACGTTTTTCACAGAAACCCTGGGGACAAACAAAAAAAAACGAATGTCTTTCGACATTCGTCTTTTGGTCGGAGCAGCGGGATTTGAACCCACGGCCTCCTAGTCCCGAACCAGGCGCGCTACCAGCTGCGCTATGCCCCGAAAATACCGCAGCGGATTGGGCTGCGGTTGGATTTGGTTGGGGATGAGAGAATCGAACTCCCACAAACAGAGTCAGAGTCTGCCGCACTACCACTATGCAAATCCCCAATATCTTCACTTTTTGGATGTCAGCCGGCTGCTGACAAGGGATATTATACCCGATATGGGGGCTGTTGTCAACTGTTTTTTCAAGATTTGGGGGATGGAATTTTCCCTGCCGGAACATTGGGCGAAGGACAGGCATTTTTTACAAAAGCGGCGCCAAAAAAACTTGACAGATGAGGCATTTTGGACTAATCTTAATACATCTTAATAGGTAACGGCATCGGTGCGGCGGCGGCCGGCAGGGCGGCGCCGCATCTCCATTCAATCAAAAAGCGAGGGACTACCATGAAAAAACGTGTTGGCATCCTGACTGCCGGCGGCGACTGCCCCGGCCTGAACGCAACCATCCGCGGCGTGGCCAAAGCGCTGTATGTACGGATGGGAGACAACGTGGAGATCATCGGCATTCTGAACGGCTACTATGGCCTGATCAATGGCGATTACAAGAAGATGCAGCCGGATGATTTCCGCGGGCTGCTGACGTTGGGCGGCACCATTCTGGGCACCAAGCGGACCCCCTTCAAGATGATGCAGGTGATTGGGGACGACAAGGTGGACAAAGTCGCCGCCATGAAGAAGACCTACAAGGACCTGAAGCTGGACTGCCTGCTGTGCCTGGGCGGCAACGGCACCCACAAGACGGCCAACCTGCTGTCCCAGGAGGGCCTGAACATCATCGGCCTGCCCAAGACCATTGACAACGACATTTACGGCACCGACGTGACCTTCGGCTTCCACACTGCGGTGGAGATTGCCACCGAGGTCATCGACCGGATCCACACCACCGCCGGCAGCCACAGCCGCGTGATGTGCATCGAGATCATGGGCAACAAGGCCGGCTGGCTGACCCTGTATGCGGGCATTGCCGGCGGCGCCGACATCATCCTGCTGCCCGAGCTGCCCTACGACATTGACCGGGTCTGCTCCGCCGTGGAGCGCCGGGCCAAGAACGGCTCCAACTTCTCCATCATTGCGGTGGCGGAAGGCGCCCTCAACGCCGAGGAAGCCCGGATGAAGCGGAAAGAGTGGACGGCCAAGCGGGTCGAGGCCGGGTTTGGCGCCACCGCCACCAACCGGGTCGCCGCTGCCATCGAGAAGAAGACCGGCATGGAGACCCGGGTCTGCATTCCGGGCCACATGCAGCGGGGCGGCACCCCCTGCGCCTACGACCGGGTCCTGTCCACCCAGTTCGGCAGCCATGCCGCCAAGCTGGTGGAGGCGGAGCGCTACGGCGTCACGGTGGCCATGGTGAACGGCCGCGTGGTGGAGAACCGTCTGGAGGACGTCGCCGGCAAGAGCCGCAACATCCCCGAGAGTTGCGACCTCCTCACCGTCGCCCGCCGCATGGGCATCAGCCTGGGCTGAGCCGGCGCGGCGCTGCCTGCGGCAGAAACAGCCGCGGCGGCTCAGGCGCAGCGCTCCGATTTTTGCAAGCACCCGCCGTGGTGCGCCGCAAAAATCGGCTAAGCGCAAGAGGGTCCTACTTTTTCGGAGAAAAAGTAGGCAAAAAGCTTTTCACTGGGTACCATTCACTTTGGCCGCACTTACGTGGGGGCCAGGGAGTTGCAAACCCCTGCATCTCAGTCGGCGCTTGGGCCTGCGGCCCGAGTACCCGAATACGCCTCGTCTCACCCCAGTTTCCAACCAATCCCTTCTCCTGCTTTTAGGAGTGGGGATTTTTTGCCGCCAGCGGCGGCGGGCACTTCCCCCATGGCTGCGCCATCGCCCCGGTGGGGCTCCGGGCGCGGACTGCTCCTTCTGTTTTTGCGCTGCGCAGCACCGCGACGCCGCACAGCGGAAGAAATTGTATTTTTGATCTATGATCTAAACCCACCCACCACCCTTTCAGCGGTTCCCCGGCCCTGCGGGCCCGCCCCAGTGGGGCTCTGAACTTTTTACTTCTCCTTCTAGTTGTAGACCGCCCGACACCCAAAAGCCCCCACCTTGATCCTTCCGGGCGAAGGAGCAGTCCGCGGTTCAGAGCCCCCCAACAGGGGGGCGCGGCCGCAGGCTGCAGGGGCACCGCTAGGGGTGGACGGGTGGGATTAGATGAAAAATAAAGAAAAAGATGTGGCGGCAAAGTCTGTGCTACCACCAACCCCACCCCCGCTGTTTGAAAAAATAAAAAATGGAAAACAAAAATCCCCGCTCCCCCCAAAAAGAGGAACGAGGATTTTATTGGATATCAGGCAATCAGAAGCTTTGCATCGTACCGGGCCGCAGGCCCAAGCGTGGACTGAGAGTCACGGGGCGACGCCGCCGGCAGGACGTAACCTGAGCCGGAGCAGTTGCCCGGTACAAGTTGAAAGCTTTTTGCCTACTTTTTCTCCGAAAAAGTAGGTCAGCGGTTCTTGTACATCTCTTCGTAGTACTTCTGGTAGTTGCCGGAAGTGACGTGGTCCATCCACTCTTCGTGGGACAGGTACCAGTCGATGGTCAGGACGATGCCCTTCTCGAAGGGGGTCTCGGGATACCAGCCCAGATCGTTCTTGATCTTGGTGGGATCGATGCCGTAGCGGCGGTCGTGGCCCAGACGGTCGGCCACGTGCTTGATCAGATCCTCGCTGATGCCCTCGTCGTGGAGCCGGTCGTGGAGCTGGCTGATGATGGTCTTGACAATGAAGATGTTGGGCCGCTCGTTGTGGCCGCCCACATTGTACACCTCGCCGATCTTGCCGCCGGTGGCCACCATGTCGATGGCCTTGCAGTGATCCTCCACGTACAGCCAGTCCCGAATCTGCATGCCGTCACCGTAGATGGGCAGCTGCTTGTGATGCTTCACGTTGTTGATCATCAGGGGGATCAGTTTCTCGGGGAACT
Source organism: uncultured Faecalibacterium sp. (assembly GCA_904394215.1). Lineage (GTDB taxonomy): Bacteria > Bacillota > Clostridia > Oscillospirales > Ruminococcaceae > Faecalibacterium. The sequence goes on along the minus strand of CAJFNF010000009.1, from coordinate 50,666 downwards.
GGTAGGGGCCGTAGTTGTTGGAGCACCGGGTGATGTTGATGGGCATCCCGTAGGTGTCATGGAAGGCCCGGACAAACATGTCGGCGCTGGCCTTGGATGCCGAATAGGGGCTGTGAGGGCACAGCGGGGTGGTCTCCATGAAATAGCCCTCGGCGCCCAGCGCGCCGTACACCTCATCGGTGGACACCTGCAGGTACTTCTTGCCTTCCTTCCAGGTCTTGGCCTCGGGATCGTACCAGGCTTCCTTGGCCCGCTGCAGCAGGTTGACGGTGCCCATCACGTTGGTCTGGACGAAGATCTCGGGGTTGGCGATGCTGCGGTCCACGTGGCTCTCGGCTGCGAAGTTGATGACGTAGTCGAAATCGTACTTCTTGAACAGGCCTTCCACCAGCTCCTTGTCGCAGATGTCGCCCTGGACAAAGACGTGGCGGGGATCGCCTTCGACCCCCTTCAGGTTCTCCAGGTTGCCCGCATAGGTCAGCTTGTCCAGGTTGACCAGCAGGATATCGTCATGCTTTTTCAACATATAGTAGACGAAGTTGGAGCCGATAAAGCCGGCGCAGCCGGTAATCAGATAGGTTTTCATAGTATTCCTTCCTCAAAACGCAGTCAAAGAAACATTACTTCATGCCGTTGTCGCCGTCCCAGTGCGCAAAGAAGCAGGCCAGGGCCTCCTGCCAGGGCCGGACCTCGTTGCCCACCGAGCAGCGGAGGGCCCGGTTGTCCAGGGCGCTCCAGTGGGGGCGGTCGGCGCTTTCGGGGTGCTTGGCCTTGTACTCGGCGCTGGTGCAGGGGGAGACGGTGGCGTCCACCCCGGCCAGGCGGATGATCTCGCTGGCGAAGTCATACCAGGAGCAGACCCCCTCGCCGGTGCAGTGGTACAGGCCGTACTCGTGGGTGACGCACAGCTGCAGGATCTCGTGGGCCAGGTCCACCGCGTTGGTGGGGTTGCCCAGCTGGTCATTGACGACTTCCAGCTTGCCGTACTTCTTGCCGGCGTTGACGATGGTCTTGACGAAGTTCTTGCCGTAGTAGCTGTACAGCCAGGCGGTGCGGACGATGAAGTGGCGGTGGCAGAACCGCTCCACGTACTTCTCGCCCACCAGCTTGGTGGAGCCATAGGCGCTGATGGGGTTGGGCATGCAGGCCTCATCCTGGGGGATGCCGCCGTTTTCCCGGCCCGAGAACACATAGTCGGTGGACACATGGACCAGCCGTGCCCCCATCTTCTCGGCGGCCTGGGCCAGGTTGCGGGGGCCCAGGGCGTTGGCCTTGTAGGCGGCGTCGTGGTTCACCTCGCAGCCGTCCACGTTGGTGTAGGCGGCGCAGTTGATGATGACGTCCGGCTTGAACCGGCGGATATAGTCGTCCACAGCCTTGTAGTTGGAGATGTCCAGCTCAGGCAGGTCCACCGCAATGACGGTGGCGTTCAGCAGCTTTTCGGGGATGGGGCCGATCTCGCTTTTGCCCTCCCGCAGCTGCTTGATGATCTCGGTGCCCAGCTGCCCCTTGCAGCCCGTGACAATAATTTTCATGAAATGCCTCCCTCTTTAGTATCTCAGCTTGCCGTCGGCCACATTCTTCAGATGCTTGCCGTAGGGGGATTTGCCGTACCGCTCAGCCGACTCCAGCAGCTTGTCCCGGCTGATCCAGCCATACTTGAAGGCGATCTCCTCGGGGGCGCTGATCTTGATGCCCTGGCGCTTTTCGATCATGCGGACAAAATCCGCTGCATCCACCAGGCTGTCCATGGTGCCGGTGTCCAGCCATGCAAAGCCGCGGCCCAGCAGCTGGACATCCAGCTCGTCCTGCTTGAGGTACATATCGTTGAGGGTGGTGATCTCCAGCTCGCCCCGGGCCGAAGGCTTGACCTGCTTGGCCATCTCGGCCACCTTGTTGTTGTAGAAGTACAGGCCGGTGACGGCGTAGTTGCTCTTGGGGTGCTCGGGCTTTTCCTCCACGCTGAGGACCTTGCCGTTTTCGTCAAACTCCACGATGCCGAACCGCTCGGGGTCCTGGACATAGTAGCCGAAGACGGTGCAGCGGCCGTTGACCTCGGCGTTGTGGACCGCATTCTTCAGGATGCGGGAGAAGCCGTTGCCGTAGAAGATGTTATCGCCCAGGATCATGGCGCAGCAGTCCCCGCCGATGAACTCCTCGCCCAGGATGAACGCCTGGGCCAGGCCGTCGGGGGAAGGCTGGACCTTGTATTGCAGATGGATGCCATACTGGCTGCCGTCCCCCAGCAGGGCCTCGAACCGGGGGGTATCCTCGGGGGTCGAGATGATCAGGATGTCCTGGATTCCGGCCAGCATCAGGGTGGACAGCGGGTAATAAATCATGGGCTTGTCGTAGACCGGCAGCAGCTGTTTGCTGGTGACCATGGTCAGCGGATAAAGCCGGGTGCCGGCGCCGCCGGCGAGAATAATGCCTTTCATCTTGTGCACTCCTTTTTGAACGTCAAAAGTTGTGCAGCTCCCAGAAGGCCGCCGGCCGCGCGCCGGGGCCTGTCTGATCATAAAGCGGAGGCTGCGTCCGCTGTAAACAAAGGAAAAAAGGCCCGCCCCTCTCGTACAGGAAAGCGGGTCTCTTTCTATTTTACACTCCCAGGTGCAAAAAAGCAACACGAAACCGCGTCCTTCACCACCGGAACCCCCACTTGCGGAAGTAGCGGCAGAGGCTGCGGGCCTGCCAGATCATGGGGCCCAGGCTGCGGTGGGCGGCCCGGTGCCACAGGTGGACGGCGGAGAACTGGGGCACCAGCCACACCTGGCCCTGCCGGAGCATTTTCTGGGTCAGGTCGGCGTCCTCCACATACATGAAGTAGCCCTCGTCGAAGCCCCCGGCGGCCCGGAAAGCGGAGGTTTTCACCGCCGAAAAGCTGCCGGTGCAAAACTCGATCTGCCGGGGCTGCGACAGGTCCTCCCCTGCCATCACATAGGCGTCGTTGTACTTTTTCAAAAAGGTCAAAAAGCCCAGCTGGCGGTAGACCATGGCCAGCAGGCTGCACCGCCGCAAAGGCAGCACCTGGGTCCGCCCGTCGGGGAAGCAGAGGGCCGGCCGGGCCATCACCGCCCCGGGAGCTGCCTCCATCCACTCGGCCAGGTCGGACAGGGTGTCATCCTTGAGCAGGATGTCGGGGTTGAGGATGAAGTGGTAGTCGCTGGCAAGTTCCTTCAGGACGGTGTTGTGCCCGGCGCCGAAGCCGCCGTTTTTCTCCCGGCAGATCACCCGGAGGGTCTGGCCGTCGCCGGGGGCCAGGCGGCCGTCCTTCACCGCCTGGCGGAGTGCATCGCCGGTGCCGTCGGGGCTGGCGTTGTCCACCAGATAGAGGGTCAGGGGGTGGCGGCGGGTATGGTCCAGCACCGAGGCGGCGGCCCGGAGGGCCTCCTCCCGGTCGTTGTAGGTGACGATACAGGCTGACAGGTTCAAGAAAACGCTCCTCCCCTCTCCTTATTCCAGGGGCTGCAGTTTGATCCGGAAGTCGTCCCGGTCCAGATCAAAGTTGGGGTTCAGGCAAGGATCGCCGGCGGCCAGCTCCTTTTTCCACCGGGCCTGGAACCGCTTGACCTCGGACACAAACCGCGCCCGCTTTTCGGGGCTCTCGTCCAGGCCGCGGCTCTTGCTCTCATAGTGGTAGAGCATGGCGAAGGGGGTGAACACGTTCTGATAGCCTGCGTTCCGGATCCGGACGCAGAAGTCCACGTCGTTGAAGGCCACCGCGAAGCTCTCGTCCAGGCCGCCCACCTGCTGGTACAGCTCCCGCCGGATCATCAGGCAGGCGCCGGTGACGCCGTAGACGTCGTGGGCATAGATCAGCCGGCCCATATAGCCGGGGTTGGACACCTGGAAATTCTTGTGCATGTGGGCGGCCAGGGTCAGGAAACCGAAGCCCAGCCCCGCGTGCTGGATGGTGTCGTCGGGGTACAGCAGCTTGGCGCCCACGCAGCCCACCCGGTCCTGCTGGGCGAACATCACCATTTCTTCCAGCCACCGGGGGGTGATGACCTCGGTGTCGTTGTTCAGCAGCAGCAGGTAGTCGCCGGTGGCGAACTGTGCGCCGAAGTTGTTGAGGGCGCTGTAGTTGAAGCCGGTGCCCTCCCACCGCACCACCCGGAGGTTGTCGGGGTGCTGCTTTTCCAGCTTGTCGTAATAGCGGAAGGTCTCCTCTTCCTTGCTGTTGTTCTCGATGATGATGATCTCAAAATCGGGGTAGGTGGTCTTGGCGTAGATGGAATCGATGCAGGTGCGCAGGTCTTTGGAATGGTCGCAGCTGGGGATCAGGATGCTGACCCGGCCGGGGTGCTGGATGGTGTAGTCGGTCTTGTAGAAGCCGGGGGTGTCGGGGATCATGGACACCTCATCCACCGCCACCCCTTCCCGCTTATAGTGGGCATACAGGGCCTTGACGGCAGCTTCCAGGCAGTAGAGCTTGGCCTCGATGCCGCCGGCCACGCTGGTGGGGCTGGCCCGCCAGTAGTAGAGCACATGGGGGATGTGGACGATCTTCTGGGCCTTCTCGGTGAGGCGGAGGTAGAGGTCGTAGTCCTGACTGCCGTTGTACTCCCCCCGCTCGCCGCCGCCGGCTGCTTCCAGCAGGCTGGCCTTGAAGACGCTGAGGTGGCAGATATAGTTGTTGGCCCGCAGGTTATCCAGCATGAAGTCGGGCTTCAGGTGGTAGAGGGTGGTGTGCTCCACCTCCCCCTCAAAGGTGACCTCATCGGTATAGATGAAGTCTGCCCCCTGGTCGGCCACCGCCTGGGCCACATACCACAGGGCCGAGGGGTGGAGGATGTCGTCGTGGTCCAGCAGGGCGATGTAATCGCCCGTGGCGATGGCGAAGCCGGCGTTGGTGTTGCCGGCGATGCCCTCATTTTTGGCCAGCTTCTGGTACCGGATCCGGGGCTCGCCGGCCATCCGGGCCTGGACGGCCTGGCCCACCCGCTGGTCCTGGCCGGCGTCCACCAGGCACAGCTCCCAGTTCTGGTAGGTCTGGTTTACCACCGAGTCCAGCAGCTCGGCGAGGAAATTCAACGGAGTGTTATAAAGGGGCACAACTATACTGATTTTGGGCCCGTTGGGCTGGTTTTGGGCCTGGCGCACCAGCAGGTCGATGGGGGCCAGCCGGTTGGCCTTGAAGGTCTGGCCGGGGAAATGGCTCTGGTAGTACTGGCGGTCCCGGCGGCGCTTGGCCAGCCCGGCAAAGCCCTCATGGCGCAGCTGGGCCAGCAGCACAAACAGGGGGAAGGTGTGCCACAGCTGGTACAGCTTGCTCAGCAGGTACCGCACCGGCCAGGTGGCTTTCCAGCAGGTGGAGCCGGTGACGTTGGTCAGGGCGTTCTCCAGCTGGCTCTCGTGCTCGTGGGCGGCGGAAAGCTCGCTGCGCTGGTGCTCGGTCAGCTTCTGGTAGTCCCGGCAGCTCTGCTCGGCCCGGTCCAGCTTGACCCGCAGGCTGTCCAGGGTATCCTCATAGGAGACGGCCAGGGCCTGGGCGTCGGCCTGGGCGGGGCGGAACAGCGCCGCCCCCGACAGGGCCCCCCAGCTCTTCCAGCCGAAATCCCGCTGGAGGCCGGCGGCCGCCAGGGCCGGGGCCCAGGCAGGCAGGGCCGAGGCCTCCTCGGGTTCGGGGGCCAGGAACAGCAGGCGGCTGCCCGGCAGTGCGGCAGGGGCGGGGGCGTCCCCGCCCTGGATCACCACCAGGTCGTAGCTGTCGGGCCAGCTGGCCGGCAGGGTGTAGCCGGCTGCCAGCCAGTCCTCCCCGGCCGGCTCGGTGTCCTCTGCCCCCAGGCCCCAGGCCTGGGTCTTGTGGGCACGGAGAGCCGCCGCCAGGCCCTGGTCCCCCACCACCAGAACCCTCTGGGGCTTGAACTCGGGTTCCAGCAGGCGGGCCAGCTCTTTCTGCTGCCGGGCCTTCTCCTTTTTCTTCAAATCTTCTGCGCTCTGCATCTTCTCGCTCCCATCCTCGTGTTTCATCAATCGTCTCAGTATACCAGATTTTTTCCCGTTTGAGAAGCGTTTGGGCCCATTCCGGGTGAAAAACAGCGATTTTTCTGCTGTTCCGGGGCCTGCATGGATAAGTATGGCCGGTTTTGGCCCCCTTCACCCCGCAAAAAGGGCCCGCCCCGGGGGGCAGGCCCCCTAGACTGTCAAAAAAGTCCCAGCCGGACGACATGTGCGTACGGCTGGGACACCGACAGGGAAATTTGGCGCAGAGAGTGTGCGAGGCTGCAAAGCCGAGTGCGCGGTTCTGCGGCAAATTTTGTCCCCAGGGGGCAAACACAGCGACCGCGTCCTGCGGACGAAACAGGGAGCTGTGTTTGGCGCAGCGCTCCAATTTTCACAAGGGCGCTCCTGCGGCCCGCAGGGAAAATTGGCTAAGCGCAAGAGGATCAACCTGCTCCGGGGAAGGAATTTCTGCCGCGCGTATGCGCGCAGAAATGGGTTCCCCCTAAAGCGTGTCGTTTTTCGACACGCTCAGGGCCCGCCCCGGGGGGCAGGCCCTGCATCTGCAATTAGAACATCCAGCCGAACAGCCAGTCAAAGAGGTTCCAGCCGCCGGAGGAGACGCTGCCGTCGGTGCTGTCCATCAGGACGGCGCCGGTGTAGTAGGTGGAGAGGATCTGGCGGTAGCTGTACCCCTTCTCCTGGGCGAAGCCCACCGCGCCGCACTGGCTCATCCCTACCCCGTGGCCGTAGCCGTAATAGGCCATGGCAGGGGTGCCCGCCTCGTCGGCGGTGAAGTCAAAGCAGTACCGGGAGCTGACGAACTGGTTCAGGTACCGGTAGCTGCGGCCGTTCACCACCAGGGTGTTGTACTGGACATAGCCCCCCAGGCTCTTGTGGCTGGTGTCGGCGCTGACATAGGGCTCGTCGGGATGGCGGCTGTCGTTGTACTCCAGCATCCGGTAGTCCTTGCCTATTACTCTCCGTAAAATATTGTGGTATTTTTCCTCATAGGGGCTTTCCACACTCTGGAGATAGGGCACGTCGGTGCCCCAGGCGTCCAGGGCCGAGCAGGTGCCGTAGACCCCTGTGTCGGTGTTGTACCCTGCGCTGCAGGAGAATACCGCGTCGCACACCGAGTACCCGGCCCCGGTGTCGTAGGCCAGCAGCAGGTTGGCCACCTCTTTGATGGCCTTTTCCATTTTGCTGCGGGTGGCGGCGGGGATCTGGTTCACCGGGGTATAGGTCAGGGCGTTGGCCGAGGACCCGTACTTGTTCTGGTATTCCAGATAGGAGTGGATGGCGACGGCCTGGGCCTTCCAGGCCTCGGCGGCAGCGGCGTCAGAGATTTCGCTGTAGCTGCCGATGGACCCCAGCTCGGTGTAGGTGATGCCCACCAGGCAGTCCACCAGGTTGAGCCGGACGTTCCGGCGCAGGCCCTGGCCCTTGACGTTCAGGTAGCCCACCGTGATCTTGTCTTTGCTGCCCAGACCCAGCAGGTCCAGCAGCCAGCTGATGCAGTTTTCCTGTTCCAGCTCCCGGGACACCGGGACCTGGTTGGTATCGGCGCCGCCGATGGTGTCAGCGGCCAGGGCCGCCGGCGCGCTGGTGCCCAGCACCACCGCTGCCAGCGCCAGGGCGGCCAGCCGCTTTGCAATCTGCCTATGGATCTTCAAACCGTTTCACCCTCCTGTGCAATCTACTTGATGGGAAAAGTGTAACATAATCCGGCACCCGGCACAAGGATATTTTTTAACCCAGGTCGGTGTGCTGCTGGGGGTAGATGGAGTGGTTGCCGTTGCAGGCATAGGCCACCGCGCACACCAGGAACAGGCAGCCGAAGTACTGGCCCCCGAACAGCTCCATCCCCACCAGGATGGCGGCCGCAAAGGTGTTGGTGCCGGCGCAGAACACCCCGGCATAGGCCAGGGCAGCGGCCAGCGGGGCAGGCAGGCCCAGAGGGGCCGCCAGCACAGCCCCCAGGGCTGCGCCCACCGTGAACAGCGGGGCCACCTCGCCGCCCTGGAACCCGGCGGCCAGGCAGACCGCCGTCAGGCAGAGCTTGGCCAGCCAGTCCCAGAGGTAGACCGGCTCCCCGGCCAGGGCCGCCGCCGAGATCTCCTCGCTGAGGCCGTTGTACCGGCTCCCGGTCACCAGGCCCAGGAGGGCCACCAGGGCGCCGATCACCACAATCCGGACATAGGGGTTGGGCATCCACTGTCCCAGCTTGTGGTGCAGGCCGTGGAGCAGGAAGACGAACAGCCGGCCCGCCAGGCCTGCGGCAATCCCCAGCACCACCAGGCCGATGATGGTCTCGGCGTTGAAGGCGGGGACGGCAAGGTCCAGGCTGGGGGCCGCAGCCCCCACTCCCAGGGCGCCGCTGACCGCCGAAGCGATGAGGGCGGCCAGGGCGGCGGGGATCAGGGCCTGGTAGTCCATCACGCCCCCATGGAACAGCTCCAGGGCGAAGAAGGTGGCGGCCAGGGGGGTGCGGAACAAGCCCGCAAAGCCCGCCGCCACCCCTGCCATCAGCAGCCGGCGCTTGTCCCGCTGGGCCTGGACCCCGGGGGTCAGCAGGCTGGCCCCGGCGGCGGCAATCTGGACCGCCACCCCTTCCCGGCCCACGCTGGCCCCCAGCAGGTGGCCCAGCCAGGTGGAGCCCACGGCCAGGGGGATCAGCCGGGCGGGCACGTCCTTCCGGCGGCCCAGGACTGCATCAAAGACCAGGGCCATGCCGTGGCCGCACTCCTTGCCCCAGCGGCTGTACACCAGGCAGATCAACGCGCCGCCGGCGGGCAGCAGCACCATCAGCAGGGGCCAGGCCTCCCGCAGATGGGTCACGGCCAGGACGCCGTGGCCAAAGACCGCCGTCAGCACCCCGGCGATGGCCCCCGCCGCAGCCGCCAGGGCCAGCAGGATGACGCCCTGGCGCAGCCGGCCCAGGGCATCCCGATTCAACCATTTGTTCATATACTTCCTCACCTTTTGGATTCTGTGGGCCCGGCTGGCCGCCGGGCGTACATCCAGCAGTGTAGCACAATCCGCCGCCGGGGGCAACCTTCTGCCGCAAAAAGGGCCTGCTTTCCTATCAAAAAAAGGCCCGGACCGGTGGGTCTGGGCCTGTAGCGCAGGAAAATTTATTCGCCCATCTCTGCCAGGGTGGGCATGGCGGGGATGGCGCCGTGGCGGCTGGTGGTGATGCTGGCGGCCTTGTTGGCGAAAGCCAGGATTCCTTCCAGCTTCTCCACCGTCAGGGCCGGCAGGTCCTCTTTGCACAGCTTGGACAGGGCGGCGCCGAAGAAGGTGTCGCCGGCGCCGTTGGTGTCCCCCACCTTGCAGGGGACGCCTGCCACGTGGCCGGTCTTGTCCCCCATCCGGTAAAAGACGCCGTCGGGGCCCAGGGTCACAAAGATCAGGCCGATGCCGTGGGCGGCCAGCTGGGCGGTGCCGGCCTCGCAGTCGGTGGTGCCGGTCAGCAGGGGCAGCTCCTCATCCGACACCTTCAGGATGTCCACCAGGTCCAGGGGTGCCTTCATCTGGGCCACGGCGGTGTCCTGGTCGGGCCACAGGTTGGCCCGGTAGTTGGGGTCATAGGTGATGGTCTTGCCCATGGCCTTGGCCCGGCGCACTGCGTCCAGGGTGGCGGAGCGGGAGGGGTCGGCGGTGAGGCTCACCGAACCGAAGTGGACAATCTTTGCCTCTTTCAGGGCGGCGTCGGGGATATCCTCGCTGCTGAGCATCACGTCGGCGTTGGCGCCGCGGTAGAAGCTGAAGTCCCGCTCGCCCGAGGCGTCCACCGACACCACCGCCATGGTGGTGGGGTGCTGGCGGTCCACCGCCACGCCCGAGGCGTCCACCCCGTTCTGAGTCAGCACGTCGGACAGGTACCGGCCGAAGCCGTCTGCCCCCACCTTGCCGATGAAAGCGGTCTTTGCCCCCAGCCGGGAAGCCGCCACCGCCAGGTTGGCGGGGGCGCCGCCGGGGTTGGCCGCAAACTGGGGGATCCCCTTTTCATCCCGCCCGGTCTGGGTCAGATCGATCAAAACCTCGCCAATCGTCAAAATATCCATCTTTAAAACTCCTTTCCAGGTTTTACAGCGTTACGAGAGCAGATAGCGGATAAAGGCCGCGGCCTCTTCCGGGTGGGGCGCCTGGATGATGACCCCCAGGTACACCTTGTCCGAAAAGCCTGCCGCCTGGATCATGGGGGCGCCGGACACATCCAGCCACAGCCCCGATCCATCCAGCCCCGGCTGGTCCGCCAGGCCGGGGTCCAGGGTCCGCAGGTCGGCCAGGTACCCCTCCTCCAGGAAGGCGTCCCTTGCCTCGGCGTCCATCAGCACCACGTCCAGCTGGTCCGCCGCCAGGGCCCCCATGATTTTCATCCGGGAGGCGTAGACATACTGCTGGTCGGCCTCCTCGCTGAGCAGCAGCCCATTGTATAAGTAGACGTCGTCTTTTTGGGTAAGGCCCTGCTGGTCCAGAAAGCCCTGGGTCAGCTGTTCGGTCAGCTGCTGGCCCGCCGAGACGTTCACCATGGCCAGGTACAGCACCTCGTTTTTCCGGGTGGCCTGGCGGTAGCCGATGTAGCACACCGCGTAGATGGCCAGCAGCACCAGGAAGATGGGCAGCTTGTAATAGGTCCAGATCTGTTCCAGCCGCTTGCGGCCGCGGAGGGAGCGCAGGGTCTCCCATTCTGCCTTGGCCATTTATTCTTCCGCCTCCCGGTCGTCCCCGTCGTCATCCTCCTGGTTCTGGTCGGGGTCCCCGCCGCAGGCGTGGATCACCTTCACCAGGAAAAAGGAGCACAGCATGGCGCAGCACCCGAACCCCAGCAGGAAGGCGGGGGTGAATACAAAGATCACCAGCCAGCCCATAAAGGCGTACACCGCCGCCATCAGCAGGGTGCAGACCAGGTACCGCAGCCCCACCAGCAGGGAGGTCTTGAGGATGCCGAAGGTGGTATTCTCAAACCGTGCCAGCAGCGGGAAGGCGTACAGCAGCACAATCAGGTAGGCGATGGCGGCGGCGATCAGCACCGCCGACAGCAGGGTCCACAGGATATTGGTGCTCCAGATCCGGCTCAGCACATAGGCGTCCACCCCGAAAAAGCCCCCCACCGCCAGCAGGATCAGCCAGATCTTGGTGGCGGGCACAAAGTTCTGCCGGAAAGCCCGGAAGAACATCCCGGTGATCCCGTCGTCCCGGTCCTCCGCCATCTTGAGGGTGACGTAGAACAGGGCGGTGGTAGATGCGCCGATGGTAAAGACCGGCAGGCAGCAGATCAGCCACAGGATGTTCAGGTAGGCGCTGTAGGTCATCTTGGTGAGGAAGCTCAGCAGCGGCCGGTCCGGATTCAGCAAATCTCTCATCTCTTATTCCTCCCTGTCCCCGGTGGATTCCCGAAGCACCAGGTTGGTCTCGGTATAGACGGTCCTGTAGTTCAGGGACGGCTCCTTGATCCGGGTCATCAGCAGGTCGGCGGCGGTGAAGCCCATGATCTGCCCGTGGATGTGGATGGACGTGAGCCTGGGGGTCATGATGGAGGCCTCCTGGCTGTCGTCAAAGCCGCACAGCCACACGTCATCCGGCACCGAATAGCCCAAAGCCTGCAGGGCCCGCATCACATCCATGGCCACAAAATCGTTGGCGCACAGGATCACCTCGGGCCGCCAGTCAAAGCCCTGGAGCCTGTCCTGCACCAGCTGGGAATAGTTGCTGTACACTTCCCCTTCCAGGACGCAGTACCGCAGGCTTTCCTCCAGGCCCAGCCACTCCATGGCCTCCTTGTAGGCCATGTACCTTTCATAAAAGGACTGGCAGTGTTGGATGTCCCCCACATAGATCATCCGCTTTTTGCCCCGGCGGGCCATCAGCCGGACGAAATTCTGGATCTCCACCCGGTTGTCCATGTACAGCCGGTCGGCCTTGAGCTGGGGGTGCAGGTCCTGCACCGGGGTGTCCACAAACAGCAGCGGGATCCCCTGGCTGCACAGTATCTGGGCGTATTCGTGGTCAAACACCTCAAAGCAGATGATCCCCGCCGTCCGCTCTTTGTCAAAGGAGGCGGGCAGGGTGCAGGCCTTCAGCTCGGCGGGGGAAATCCGGTAGATGGTCATGCAGTAGTGGAGATGGTGGATCTCGGACTGGAACCGGTCCAGCATCATGGAGGAGAAATGGGAGTTGCTGAGGAACCGGGTGGTGAGCACGGCAATCTCCCGCTTGCCCCCCGCAGGCTGGGACTCTTTGTTTTCCTCCTGGAACAGGGGCAGGTACGCAACCTGCTTGTACCCCATTTCAGCGGCCTTGCGGAGAATGCGTTCCCGTGTGGCGTCCGCCAGGGTGCCGGTATTGTTGATGGCTTTGGACACCGTATTGCGGGACAGCTGCAGTTCATTGGCGATGTCCTGGATCGTCACCTTGCCGGCCATGATCAACCCTCCTTTACACTTTATATAGGTCACTTTACAGTTGTTAGTATAGTGCAATCCCCGCCATTAGTCAAATGTAAAAATGTAAAATGTGGATTTGTACAAATGCACGCTCCAACTTTTGTGCACTCGGACGAATCAACAGAAATTCTCTTGTATACCTGCAAAAAATCATTGACTTTTCACAGAAAACATGGTATAAAGAGGCTGTCAAGAGTTTACATTTGCACACTCAGTTCGAGGCACACGCACACTCTCAGGTGCAAATGTAAACTGAACCGTTTTACATCCTATCGAAAGGGAGGAATTGAATTCATGAAAGCAAAAGCTTCCCCTGCAGGGGGTGCCGCGGTAGCGGCTGAGCGGCGGCTTCACAACACCGGTGTCTACATGCGGCGGCACTGGCAGCTGTACCTGCTGTTCCTTCTGCCTGCTGTGCTTCTGACGGTAATCTTCAAGTACCTGCCCATGGGCGGCGTGCTGATTGCCTTCCAGAACTACAACCCCTTCAAGGACATCCTGGGCAGCGAATGGGTCGGGTTCGACAACTTCGTCCGATTCATGTCGTCGCCCGACTTCCAGCGCTACCTGATCAACACCCTCAAGCTGAGCGTCTACGGCCTGCTGTGGGGTTTCCCGGTCCCCATCATCCTGGCCTTCCTGCTCAACCGGATTGAGAGCAAGAAGATCAAGCAGAAAGTCCAGCTGGTGCTCTACATGCCCAACTTCATCTCGGTGATCGTCCTGTGCGGCATTGTGCGTGTGCTGCTGTCGGTCACCGGCCCGGTCAACGGCCTGTTCCACACCAGCATCAACTTCATGACCCTGCCCGAGGCCTTCCGCCCCATCTACATCATCAGCGGCATCTGGCAGGGCGCAGGCTGGGCCTCCATCATGTACACCGCCTCCCTGTCCACTGCCAGCAAGGACCTGAAGGAAGCCGCCATGATCGACGGCGCCAACCTGCTGCAGCAGATCGCCACCGTTGAGTGGCCCGCCATCAAGGACATGGTGGTCATCCAGTTCATCCTGCAGGCCGGCAACATCATGAGCATCGGCTTTGAGAAGGCCTACGCCCTCCAGACCGACCTGAACCTGAACTCCTCTGAGATCATCGCTACTTACGTGTACAAGAAGGGCCTGCTGGACGGCGACTACAGCTTCTCCACAGCTGTGGGCCTGTTCAACACCATCATCAACGTGATTCTGCTGATTGCCGTCAACAAGATTGTTGAGAAACTCAACGACGGCAAGGGACTCTAAGGAGGCACCGCTATGGCAGTCAAGACCAAGAAGAAAAAGAACAAAATGGCCATTTACACCACACAGGACAAGGCCATCCTGTACTTCGGCTACGTGCTGCTTGCATTATTTGTGATTGCAATTGTGGTGCCGGTGGTGTATATTATCTTTGCATCCTTCATGGATCCTGTGACACTCCAGAACCAGGGCATCACCTTCGACTTCAGCAAGTGGACCCTCACCGCTTACGAGCGCGTCGCAACCGACGCCCAGATCTGGACCGGCTTTAAAAACGCCATTATCTATTCTCTGCTGTTCACCTTTATTTCGGTGGCTGTCACCATGCTGGCGGCCTACCCCATGTCCCTGCCCGACTTCAAGGGCAAGAAAATCTTCAACACCCTGTTCGTCATCACCATGTTCTTCAACGGCGGCCTGATCCCCACTTACTTGTTGATCAACAACCTGGGCCTGCTGGATTCCATGTGGGCCGTCATCCTGCCCGGCGCCTTCAGCGTCTGGAACATGATCATCGCCCGCACCTACTACCAGGGCATCCCCAATGACCTGCGGGAGGCCGCAGACGTGGACGGCGCCAGCGAAATGCTGTACTTCTTCAAGATCCTGCTGCCGGTGTGCATGCCGGTGGTGGCGGTCCTGACCCTGTGGCAGTTCGTGGCCATGTGGAACAGCTACTTCGACGCCATGATCTACCTGAACGACACCGCCAAGCAGCCCCTGCAGCTGGTGCTTCGTTCCATCCTGATCCAGAGCCAGCCTGAGTCCGGCATGATCGCCGACATCCAGAGCACCGCCGAGCGTGCCCAGCTGGCCGAGCTGCTGAAGTACGCCACCATCATCATCTCCAGCCTGCCTCTGATTGTCATGTACCCCTTCTTCCAGAAGTACTTTGACGCAGGCATCATGGCCGGCTCCATCAAGGGTTGATTTTCCCCCAAAAGCAACGCACACAGCAAGAAATAAAGATAAGGAGAACGATTATGAAAAAGCTGATTTCCCGCCGCAATTTCCTGAAGGCATGCGCCGTTGCCGGCTCTGCCGCTGCCCTCACCGCCTGTGGCGGCAAGGGCGGCTCCAACAACTCGGCCGCCGCCGCTGTGGAAGTGACCGGCCCCGTGGAGTTCCCTCTGGCTGAGACGGTGACCTTCACCGGCACCACCAGCTACCCCGCCGGCAGCGAGTCGGAGCCCAACAACCGCACCATCTTCAAGCGCCTGGAGGAGGCCACCAACGTCCACATCGACTGGACCGCCATCCAGTCCGACCAGTGGGGCGACAAGATCACCCTGACCATGGCCAACCCCAACACCCTGACCGACTTCATCTTCAGCGCCGACTTCTCGGACAGCAACCTGCTGCGCTACGCTGACCAGGGCGTCGTGATCCCCCTGGAGGAGTACATCGACACCTGCATGCCCAACCTGCAGACCGTCTTTGAGAAGTACCCCGAGTACCGCACCATGTGCACCGACACCGAGGGCCATATCTGGGCCCTGCCCTGGATCGAGCAGCTGGGCGCCAACAAGACCGCTATCCAGACCGTCGGCGGCATGAGCTTCATCAACACCAAGTGGCTGAACTTCCTGGGTCTGTCCATGCCCACCACCGTGGATGAGTTCGAGCAGGTGCTGATCGCCTTCCGCGACAACGCCGCCTCCCTGCAGAGCGAGTTCGGCATCGACGGCAGCATCATCCCCATGTCCTGCATCATCAACGATGGCGACCAGGACCCCGGCATCCTGATCAACGGCTTCGGTGAGGGCTACGGCGACATGGACAAGGGCCGCCACATCGCTGTCACCGATGACCTGAAGGTCATCTGCGCCGCCACCCAGCAGGGCTACCGGGACGGCCTGGAGTGGCTGCACAAGCTGTACACCGAGAACCTGATCGACCCCGAGTGCTTCACCCAGGAGTGGTCCACCTACGTTTCCAAGGGCAAGGCCGGCCGCTACGGCGTCTGCTTCAGCTGGGACGTTGCCAACATTGACAACCTGACCGACTGGCAGCCCCTGCCCCCGCTGGCTGCCGACACCACCATCATCACCCCGCAGAACGGCTCCTTCACCAGCGGCTTCAACCGCGGCCGCTGCGTGGTTACCGCCAAAGCATCCAACCCCGCTCTGGTCTGCGCATGGCTGGACCAGATGTACATCCCCATCCAGTCCGCACAGAACAACTGGGGCACCTACGACGAGGGCGACGAGTTCGATATCTTTGAGATGTCCACCAACGCCAACGGCGAGCCCATGCTGAAGCACGCACCTCTGGGCGATGCTTCCCCCGTTGAGGTCCGTGAGGCCGAGTGTGTCGGCGGTCCTCTGGCTGTGCTGGACGAGTACTACGACGTGTACGTCACCTGCCCCGACGATGCCCAGTATCGTCTGGACTGGATCGAGCAGATCTACACCCCGTACATGACCCGTCAGTACGTCTACCCCAACGCATTCATGAGCAGCGAGGATACCACCGAGATCTCCAACCTCGAGGCGGATCTGAGCACTTACATGAACACCTGCAAGGCCAACTGGATCATGAATGGCATGACCGACGCCGAGTGGGACGAATATCAGGAGAAGCTGGAGGCCTATGGCCTGTCCGATTACCTGGCAATCATGCAGAAGTATCTGGACGCCTACTACGCCTAAATCTTCTCCGCATTATTGAACGAGGAGGAAGGAGCACCCCGGGCCGCAGGGTCCGGGGTAGCTCCAACAGGAGAACAACATGAACAGCCCGATTTTACAGAAAGCCCGCACCTATGAGGCACAGTATGGCGAGGCCATCCCCGCCAGTGAACGTCCCGTTTACCATCTGACCCCCTGGGTCGGCTGGATGAACGACCCCAATGGCTTTTCATTCTATCAGGGTCAATACCACCTGTTCTACCAGTACTATCCCTACAAGACGGTGTGGGGCCCCATGCACTGGGGCCACGCCGTCAGCCGTGACCTGCTGCGCTGGGAGTACCTGCCGGCAGCCATGGCCCCGGATATGCCCTACGACAAGGACGGATGCTTCTCCGGCTCGGCAGCCGAGCTGCCCGACGGCCGGCAGCTGCTGCTGTACACCGGCGTGTGCAAGTCGGAGGATCTGAACCCCGAGGGCCACTATTACGACATCCAGACCCAGTGCGTGGCAGTGGGCGACGGGGTCAACTACGAGAAGATCCCCCAGAACCCTGTCCTGACCGTCAAGGATCTGCCCGAAGGCTACAGCAAGTATGACTTCCGGGACCCCAAGATCTGGCAGGAGCCGGACGGCACCTATTCTGCGGTGGCCGTGGCCCGCACCGAAGACAAGAGCGGCGCGGTGATCCTCTACCACAGCCCCGACGGCTTCGAGTGGCACTTTGTGACGGTGTTGGACCACTGCCGCAATGAGCACGGCCGGATGTGGGAGTGCCCCGACTTCTTTGAGCTGGACGGCCGTTACCTCCTCCTCCTGAGCCCCCAGGAAATGCAGGCCCGCGATGAATTCCACGCAGGCCATGCCACCATCTACCTGGTGGGCGACTACGACCCCGAGACCCACACCTTCCGCCGCGAGGACGTCCACCTGGCGGACTACGGCATCGACTTCTACGCCACCCAGACCCTGCTGGCCCCCGATGGCCGCCGGATTATGACGGCATGGCTCCAGACCTGGAGCGACATCGAGGACAAGCCCCAGGGCGCCAAGTGGTTTGGCCAGATGATCTGCCCCCGCGAGCTCCACCTGAAGGACGGCCGGCTGATCCAGGCCCCCATCCGGGAGCTGGAGGCCGCCCGCACCAACCGGGTGTACCACGAAAACGTGTCTGTGTCCCAGCCCACCACCCTGGAGGGCATCCGGGGCCGGGTGGCGGATCTCACCGTCAATGTGGCCCCCGACGGGGAGCTGTACCGCAGCTTCACCATCAAGATGGCCGCCGACGGGGAGTACTACACCTCCCTGACCTACGATACTTACACGTCCCGGCTGACCATCGACCGCAGCCACGCCGGTTCCCACTGTGACTTCGTCCACAGCCGCAGCTGCGAAGTCCGCCGCCAGGATGGCGCCCTGAAACTGCGGATCCTGCTGGACCGCAACAGCATCGAGGTGTTCGCCAACGACGGCGAGCAGGTCATGACGGTCTGGCTCTACACCCCCCAGTCCGCCGACGGCATCTCCTTCTCCGCCGACGGCAAGGTCAAGGTAACGGCAGAACAGTACGACCTGTCCTTCTGACCTTGTCCTGAGATCCTGTCTTCATCCTTTTCTCCTTCTTTTCTTCATCATTCTCCTTCTGTGCAGCAGCCCCGCAGCCAGTTCCGCACAAACTGGCCGCGGGGCTGTGTGTTTTTGTGCCCACCCGCCCCCGGTGGGGGCGGCTTGGGTGCAGCAGATGAAGCCAGTCCCACACAACCCGGCCGCGGGGCTGTGTGTTTTTGTGCCCACCCGCCCCCGCCGGGGAACACAAAACAAAAGGGCGCCTGTCCTGTTGTACAGGGCAGACGTCCTTTTCTATTCCTGTCTGTAGATGGATGGTCGTTTATTCCAGATGGTCCAGTAAAAAGCTGATGAACTGCTCATAGGTCTGGCAGGAAAGGGCCGCTTTCAGCCGGTTGGGATCCAGCAGGATCATGGAAAGGGGCTCGAAGATGTCATAGAACACCTTGCGGTCATTGGGGTTGAAGCTGAGCATGATCACCAGGTTCACCATGGACTCCCCCCAGGGGATGGGGCTGCGGCTGATGTAAACATACAGCCCGGTCCTGTGGGCGTTCATCTTGAAGGTATGCGGGATGGCAAACTGCCCAAAGGCGGTGGAGGACACGGCCTCCCGCTCCAGCACCTGTTCCTCAAAGTCGCTGCCGGTATAGCCCAAAGCCTGCAGCCGGCCGCACATGTGGTGGATGACCCCCTCCTGGTCCAGCCGCTGGTCCCCGCACTCGAACAGCTGGGGGGACATGATGGATTCCAGGTTCCGGCGGAACTTCTGTTTCCGCTCCGCCAGGTTCATCTCCTCCACCTTCCGGTTGATGGTCATGCAGTCGGTG
Organism: uncultured Faecalibacterium sp.; assembly: GCA_904394215.1. Classification (GTDB taxonomy): domain Bacteria; phylum Bacillota; class Clostridia; order Oscillospirales; family Ruminococcaceae; genus Faecalibacterium. The sequence continues at coordinate 32,005 of CAJFNF010000009.1, read as the reverse complement.
TTGGTCAAAAAGGGCGAGATCAGCACGGTGGGCAGGTCCCACACCCGGTGCAGCCGCACCGTACAGATGGCCAGCACATTGGGGGAGATATTTTCCAGGTCGTTTTCGTTGGTGAACACGTTGGTCAGCAGGATTTTGCTGTTCAGGTGGCGGGTGATGCGGTCGGCCAGGGAGGAGTCCATGTTGTAGTAGCTGGGGCAGTACAGCACCGCCGGCACCCGGCTGGCCAGCTCCTTCTGGGTTTCCAGGGCGCCGCCCAGGTGGAGGGCGATGTAGGCAATCTCATCCTCGTCGATGGTGATGCCGGTCTGTTCCATGATGGTGCCCGAAAGCTGCACCGACACGTCGTAAATCAGGGGGCAGGTCTGGCGGATTTCCGCCACCAGCGGGTTTTTGCACAGGGACCGGGCGCTGGCCCGGATCAGCAGGTTGTGGATATGCAGGGCAAAGCGGATGAAAAATTCCGGCTCGCTCAGGTCGATGGCGTAGAACTCCTGCACATTCTGGATCAGCTGCTGCACCAGGTCCACGCAGTCCTTGCCGATGTAGGTGGCCAGGTTTTCCATGGTGACCGACTGATAGTCCAGCGCCGAGGCCCGGGAAATCAGCAGCAGGGCCAGCTCATAGCTTTCGGTGGGGGAAAAGCGGATGGAAAAGCTTTTTTCCAGCCGGCCGATGAGCTTCCTGGCCAGGTCCCGCTCCTGGCCGTTCATCTGTACCGTCTGGGGGATCTGGTCCCCCGTGTCGCAGCCGTTGCTCAGCCGGTTGATGGCAATGGCAATGTGCAGCAACAGGTTCAGCAGGGAGTAGTCGTTGATAAAGTAATGGCACTCGGTGAGCACCTCCAGGACGTCGGTGCGGATCTCCTCAATGTCAATGGAGGGGAAAGCCTCCTGCAGGGCGTCGATGCTGGTGAAGGCCGAGGAAGATTCGTGGTACAGCAGGCTGCTGAGCAGGCGGCGCTTGTTGCGCTCGGTGCCGGTCAGGCTGACCGTGTCCGAGGAGACGGTCAGGGTCAGGTCATAGTCCCGCGTCAGCCGGCGCATCCGGCCCAGAAGGCTGCGGAATGTGGTGGAGCTGATGTAGATTTCATCGCACAGGTCGTACAGGTTCAGGCTGCTGCCGTTCTGGATCAGACGGTTCAGGACATAGTTGCAGCGCTCCGCGGCGGTCTGGGGGATTTCGTTGGGCTCGTTGTGCAGGATTTTGCGGGCAATCTGGGGCGAAATCTGATAGCCCGTGGGCGTGGAGGAGATGGCCCCCGGATACTCGCTGTTGATCTTATTCAGATAATTGTGTACGGTACGCACAGAAACACCCAGGCGGTTTGCCAGCTGGGTGGCGTTCAGGCTCTGGTTTTGTTCCAGAATCGCCTGTACCAGTTGGTCCTGTTTGTTTGCCATTTCCTAATCCTCTTGCTTTCTTTTCCTGTTCCATTCCGGCGGCAGCCTGCCTGCTGCCCGCCTTCACATTATAATGTATCTTTCTACAGATTGTAAAGATCGCCATTTTCACAGGAGGTCTGCAAAAACTCTTTGTCAAATCAGCCAAAATGTCTAGATTTTTCTACCTCCACCTGCACACCCCCTCTGCAATTTGCCGGATTGTACAAAAGGGAGCTCCCGCTTTTTCCCATCTCGCCTGTTTTCATGCAAAGTATGCAAAAGTTGGTTTGAATCCGGGAAAAAAATGCAGTATTCTGACATCACAAAAGGCGTTGCAGTAGAACGCGAAACACATAAGAAATGAGGAATGCATCTATGAAAAAGCACAATGTTCTGTTGGTCTGTGGTTCCGGCGCATCTTCCGGCTTTATGGCCGCCAATGTGAGAAAGGCCGCCAAGGCCCGCGGCATCGACATCAGCGTTAATGCCCGCAGCGAGGCCACCGTGGAGGACTACGTGGACGAGATCGACTGCCTGATGATCGGCCCCCACCTGGCCTCCCTGAAGGGCGATATGGAAGAGATCTGCGACGGCTACGACGTTAAGGTGGCGGTCATCAGCCCCGAGGCCTACGCCAACCTGGACGGCAACAAGTGCCTGGATGAAATTCTGGCCCTGTTCGGAGAGTAAGCGGACGCTCCGACCCAAATAAATTCTTGCAAGGAGGACATCATTTATGAACAAATTCATGAAGTGGCTCGAAGAATCCTTCGCGCCCAGGCTTCAAAAAATCACCAACCTGATCTGGATCGTGGTCATCAAGGATTCGCTGCTGCAGATCCTGCCCTTCATCCTGGCCGGCTCCATCTTCTGCTGCCTGGCCATCCTGAACGACTACTTCCCCAGCCTGCCCAGCTTCTGGACCCCCTTCGGCTGGACCATGAGCAAGATTTCGCTGATGGTGGCTTTCCTGATCCCCTTCAACTACTGTGAAAAGAAGCGCTTCCGCAAGCAGCGCATCATCGCCGGCATCACCGGCCTGATGCTGTTCATGATCTGCGTGGAGCCCGAAATCATCGCCGACAACCAGGCCGGCACCTTCGGCCAGGGCCATGACGCCTACGGCGCCGGCGGCATGTTCGTCGCCATCCTGGCCGGCATCGTGGCAGGCCTGATCTTTGGCGCCTTCGCCAAGTTCTCGTTCTTCAAAGAGGATTCCGCCATCCCCGACTTTGTCCGCCAGTGGTTCGACGCCCTGCTGCCCATCTGCCTGACCATCTGCCTGGGCTGGATCGCAGTGGACATCCTGCACTTCGACATCTACAACACCGTGGTCGCCGCCCTGAGCCCGCTGCAGAGCTTCGCCAACACCTGGTACGGCATGACCATTATTCTGTTCCTGTACTGCTTCATCTATTCGATGGGCATCTCTACATGGGTTCTGACCCCTGTTACCGAGCCGGTCAAGCTGGCCGGCATCGCCACCAACCTGAGCCTGGTGGCCGCCGGCACCGCCACCGTGGCCAACCTGAGCATCTTCACCGAGACCTTCATCTATACCTGCTACCTGTGGATCGGCGGCGTGGGCGCCACCTTGTCCCTGGTGCTGCTGATGTGCTTTGCCGCCAAGTCCCGTGAGCTGAAGGCCCTGGGCCGCGCCTGCCTGATCCCCGGCATCCTGAACATCAACGAGCCTGTGGTCTTCGGCGCCATCGCCTGGAACCCCCTGCTGATGATCCCCATGTGGCTGCAGGGTATCGTCCTGTCCCTGTTCACCTGGCTGTTCACCAAGGTCATCCCCCTGGCCCCCATCCCCCGCATCCAGTTTGAGCTGTGGTACTGCCCCTATCCCATCAGCACCTTCATTTCCACCCAGGGTTCCGTCATAGGTGTCCTGTTCGCTGTTGCCACCTTCTTCGTTTCCGGCCTGATCTGGTTCCCCTTCTTCAAGGCATACGATGCCCAGAAGGTCCGCGATGAACAGGCTGCCCTGAAGAAAGCCTAATTGAATCCGCCGGACCTGTCCCGGCGCAACCCGCGCCGGGGTGGGCTTCCATCCCGGCGCTTTCTAAAAACATAAAACCATAGAGTGGTAGAGAGGTCCTTATCATGGAAGAAACCAGCCCCATGTCTGGCATGAGCCAGGAAGAAAAAGACGAATATGTGATGAACAAGGCCATGGAGATCATCATGAACTCCGGCGACGCCCGGGTCCATGCCAGCAAAGCCATGGACTGCATCGCCAAAGGCGATTTTGAGCAGGCCAAAGCCCTGCTGAAAGAAGCCGACAAGGTCCAGGCCGCCGCCCACAACATCCAGACCGACATGATCCAGGGTGACATCCGGGGCGGCGACGAGAAGATGGGCTACTACGTCCTGTTTGCCCATGCCCAGGATACCCTGATGACCATCCAGGTCGAGATCAACATGACCAAGAGCATGCTGAAGCTGGCCGCCGCCTACCAGGAGCGCCTGGACGCCCTGGAAAAGAAAGTGAACGGCGAAGGCTGACTTTTACACAACTGTATAAGGAGAAACTGCAATGGAGAAAATGAGCAAAATCACCGGCCTGCCCGACAATTTCATCTGGGGCGGCGCCCTGGCCGCCAACCAGATGGAGGGCGCCTGGAAGGAAGGCGGCAAGGGCTGGTGCCTGGCCGACATCAACCGCAGCCAGCTGGACATCCCCCCCGACCAGCGCTACAACCAGGAGATCGACACCGCCTACATCAAGCGAGCCATGGCCGAGGATGACCGCTACTATCCCAAGCGCCACGGCATCGACTTCTACCACACCTACCCCCAGGACCTGAAGCTGCTGGCAGGCACCGGCATGAACAGCCTGCGGACCAGCATCAACTGGGCCCGCATCTTCCCCAACGGGGACGATGAGGCCCCCTGCGAGGAAGGCCTGGCCTACTACGACCGCCTGATCGACTGCATGCTGGCCAACGGCCTGGAGCCCATGATCACCATCAGCCACTACGAGATGCCCCTGAACCTGGCCCTCAAGTACAACGGCTGGGCCAGCCGGGAGCTGGTGGACTTCTTTGTCCGCTACTGCGAGACCCTGTTCAAGCGCTACAAGGGCAAGGTCCGCAAGTGGATTGTGGTCAACCAGATCAACCTGATCGTCCACGAGAGCTTCAACCATCTGGGCATTGCCGCCGACAAGGTGGACAACCTCCTGCAGGCCAAGTACCAGGGCGTCCACAACGAGATGGTGGCCTGCGCCATCGCCACCAAGCTGGGCCATGAGATCGACCCCGAGAACCAGATCGGCATGATGTTCTGCTCCAACCTCACCTATCCCTGCAGCTGCAAGCCCAACGACGTGTTCTGGAACATGCGCCACAACCAGATGGAATACCTGTACGGCGACGTGATGGTGCGGGGCAAATACCCCGGCTACGCCCTGCGGTTCTACGACGACAACAACATCCACATCGAGTTCTATCCCGGCGACGAGGAGGCCCTGGCGGCCGGCACGGTGGACTTTGTCTCCCTGAGCTACTACTACACCCGCCTGTCCGGCGAAGAGCCCTTCCTGCACAACGAGCTGGGCCAGATCCCCAACCCCGACCTGCCCGCCAGCCCCTGGGGCTGGTCCATCGACCCGGTGGGCCTGCGGATCTGCCTGAACGAGTACTGGGACCGCTACCAGAAGCCCATCTACATCACCGAGAACGGCCTGGGCGCCTATGACAAGGTGGAGGCCGACGGCTCCATCCACGACGACTACCGCATCGACTACCTGCGGGCCCACATCCAGCAGATGATCGAGGCTGTCAAGGACGGCGTGGACCTGCGGGGCTATTATCCCTGGGGCCCCATCGACATCGTCAGCTGCTCTTCTTCCGAGATGGAAAAGCGCTACGGCTTCATCTACGTGGACTACGACAACCACTTCAACGGTACCGGCAAGCGCAGCCTGAAGGACAGCTACTTCTGGTACAAAAAGGTGGTCCAGAGCAATGGCAAAGACTTGGGATAAGGCCCCGCTTTCCAGCCGGCTGGCGCCGGTGCTGGTGCTGATTGCCGCCGCCCTGTGGGGCTCCAACGGCATCTTCGTCAAGGTGCTCAACACCGCCGGGCTGAACGGCACCCAGATCACCGCCGTCCGCATGTGCTCGGTGCCGGTGCTGTGCCTGGTAATCCTGCTGGCCACCGACCCGTCTCAGCTCTCCATCCGCCCCGCCGACTGGAAATGGTTCATGCTCAACGGCATCGCTGGCACCTTCTGCTTTACCCTGCTGTACACCTTTTCCATCGAGTGGACCGGCATGGCCACCGCGGCGGTGCTGATCTACCTGATGCCCAGCCTGGTGATGCTGTTCAGCGTCCTGTTCCTGGGGGAGCGCTTCACCCTGCGCAAAGGCCTCTGCCTGGTGCTGAGCCTGCTGGCCTGCGGCCTGGTCAGCGGCCTGGCCGAGGGGCTGTCCCTGCGCTGGAACGGCCTTCTGGCCGGCCTGGGCTCTGCGGGATGCTACGCGGTGTACAACATCCTGATCGCCACCAAACTGCGGCAGTATAACCCCCTGACCATCGTCTTTTACTCCGGCCTGATTGCGGCAGTGCCCAGCGTGCTGTATGCCGCCCTCACCGGGGACCTGCCGGGCATCGGCGCCGTCTTTGCCGCCCGCCCCGATGCGCTGGTCCTGAACGTCCTGCTGGCCGTGTTCTGCTCGGTCCTGCCCTATGGGCTGTACAACACCGCCGTCAAAACCATGGCCGCCAGCAAGGCTTCCATCCTGGCCACCTTTGAGCCCATTGCCGCCGCCCTGTTCGGCCTGGTCCTGTTCCAGGAGACCGTCACTTCGGCCGGCTGGCTGGGCATCGTCTGTGAAGTAGCCGCACTGGTCCTGCTGCAGCTGCCGGAAAAACAGCACGCATCTTAAAAAGCGAAAGGGAGGCGTCCGTCCATGGAACGGCTGGAAACCCCAACCAATTACCGCAAAAGCACCACCTATCAAAAGGGCAGCCCCGAGACCCGGCGGCTGATCGAGCGCTACCAGAAGGAGCAGCACATCAGCGAAGAGCAGATGGCCTGGCTGATGTATCTGGAAGACCTGCGGGCCCTGCCCAAGGAAGAGGTCCAGAAAGGCAACCGGATGGCCGAAGGGATGGTCATCGGCGCCATGGTGCTGTTCCTGGCGGTGATGCAGAGCCGGAACAAGGGGCTGATGCTGCTGGCCAGTGTTCTGGTGATCGCCATGGGCGTTGTCTACCTCACCGGGCTGCTGAACCCCTACACAGATACCCTGCGCAGGGTGAAACGGACCCTGAAAAAGCAGTACCCGCAGGTGGTCCCCTACCAGGCCTGGTACAAGGAACAGGCCGGCGGCTCCCGCCCAGCGTCATCCTCCTGACATTCCTCATACAAAGCACATCCCCTGCTGCTCCGGCGGCAGGGGATGTGCTTTTGTCCTCTGCCCGGGCCAAAAAAGGCAGGCCCCCTCCGGTTTCCCGAAAGGAGCCTGCCTCTTCAAATCACAAAACAAAAACCGCCGGTTCCCAAGTCCAACGACCTGGAACCGGCGGTCTGGTCCGAGTGGCGAGAATCGAACTCACGGCCTCTTGAACCCCATTCAAGCGCGCTACCAAAACTGCGCTACACCCGGATATCGCTGCGGGCTTGTCGCTCGCAGCTTCATTATTATACCGGATTCAACCGGCTTTGTCAAGGGTTTTTTCGCATTTTCCGACGGGGTCAAAAATCCAGTTCCCCGTCCTCCTCCGGCTCTTCCCCGGCCCCGAAGGGCAGCCCGGGCACCGCTGGCAGTGCGGTGTTGCTGCGGGGCGCCGCCAGCGCAGCAAAGGCCACCGACTCGGCCCCTGCATCCGCCAGGGCCTGGGCACAGGCCGCGGCGGTGGAGCCGGTGGTAACCACGTCGTCGATCAGCAGCACCCGCTGCCCCGACACCCGCCCGGCGTCGGCCCGGAAGTTCCCCCGCACGTGGAGCAGCCGCTCCCGGCGGCCCAGGGTGGCCTGGGAGTCCCCCACCGTGATCCGCTGCATGGCCTGCAGGTCGGCGGGGATCCCCAGGGCCCGGGCCAGGGGCAGGGCCATCAGGGAGGGCACGTTGTAGGGCCGCTCCCGCCCCGAGTAGGGCACCGGCACCACCAGGTCGCAGTCGGTGAGCGGGGACAAAGGAGGCCGGGGCACTTCCACCCCGGCCTTTACCTGGATCTCAGCCCCGAACAGGGCGCGGGCCAGCAGGCATCCCAGCTGGACTGCCGTCCAGGGCTGGCCCTGGTATTTGGCCCGCAGGATCCCCTGCCGCAGCACCCCCTCATGCCAATAGGGGGCCGCTGCCCACAGGATGGGGGCTCCCTCCATCCCCTCAGGGCGGCGGGCCGCAGCGGTGGTTTTGGGCCGGGCCACCAGGGCCAGCTGCCGCTCACAGTCGGGGCACCGGGGCTCAAACCCCAGCACCCTGCCGCAGAAGGGGCACCGCCGGGGGAACATCAGCTGGCACAGCTGCCGGAACCGGATGGAAAACCCGTCGTACCGGCCCAGGCCCGTCTCCCACATCAATCCTTCTTGAGGGCGGTGAGCACCCGGACCTGATGGCCTGCGGTGCAGGAATCCACCCAGCCGATCAGGAAGTAATCATCCGAATTGATGGTGGGCAGCAGGGTGGGATAATAGACGCCCATGTGCCACAGATAGACCTGCATGTCATCGGCGGTCTGGTAGGTCTCGCCGGTGGCGGTGGTGACCTTGGCAGCTCCCAGGCTGTTGACCAGCACAGGCTGCAGCTGGGTCATCCCCCGGACGGCGCCGTTGGCCTCATACCGGACGCCGATGCCGCCGGTGAGCACCGGGTACAGCACATCGGTGGTGACGGTGGCGGCGCCGGTGCCGTTCATAAAGGTGTAGTTGGCGCCGCCGGCGATGGTACCCAGCACATTGCTCAGCAGGCCGCTGGTGTTGTCGGCCAGCAGGCCCAGGGCCAGGCTGGTCCAGTGGCCGGTGCGGCCGGTCACCTCGTTCCAGATGTCATTCAGCAGGGAGCCGGTCAGCAGGCCCGACACCATCTTCATCAGCACATCGCTGGGCTGGATGCTGGTGAGGCTGCTGGTGGCAGAGTTGTACTTGTTGGTGGACCAGGCCGTCAGGCAGCCGTAGTTCCACACGTCGCCGGTGACATCGTCCAGCACCAGCCGGGAGATTTCCCCCTGGTCGTTGAGGGCGTAGTACCGGACGTCACTGCCCGACAGGGTGACCCCGTCCAGCCGTTCCAGCCGGATGGTCTTGCCGCTGCCCTCGGGGGTGGTGTCCAGGATTTCCACGTCGTTGGCCAGTTTGTACTCCCCCAGGGTGTGGTTGGCGGCGCTGAACAGGCCGCTGACCTGCTTTTTGGAGATGGAGCTCAGGGTCTCGCCGTCGGTGCCGGTGGTGATGGACACCAGCCAGCCGGTGGGATAGTTCAGGTTCTTGTCCACCTGGACGCTGCGGACGGTGCCGTCGGTGCACAGCACCTTCACCGTCTGCATGATGTCAGCACCGTTGTCCACCACCAGGGACCGGTTGGAGGACTGCACTACGCCGTAGTAGCTTTGGTCCACCTCCTCGCCGGTGAGGATGCCCACGGCTACGTCTTCCATCCCCAGCAGCAGGGTCACCACCTGGCCCACGCCGCCGCCCGACAGGGTGGAGATGCGATAGGCCACATCGGTGCTGCCGATCTGGTAGGTGACGCCGGCCACCGTCACAGAGGTGGGGGCGGCGGCGTTGGGGGACACGGCGGTGATCCGGCCCGAGGCCTTGTTGGTGTAAATCCACAGGGAGTTGAGGCTCTCGCTGTAGTAGTAGACGTCGTTGATGTGGAGCTCAGCCGAATCCGACACCTCGCCGTTGCGGTAGACGGTGGTGGGGGTGATGGGCAGCACATCCCCTGCCTGGGCCACGAAGGGGCCCTTCAGGCTGGCGGCCAGGATGCTGGAGGTGTCCACCTGGCCATCCGAGACGGTGAGGCCGATGGAGTTGCCGTAGACCGAGCCGCTCTTGCTGGTGGCGGTGAGGGTGTTGTACAGCAGCACGGCGCAGTCGGTGAGGGTCATGGCCTCACCCTGGCTGCGGTTCAGGCCGCTGCGCAGCCCCAGTTCGGTGGCCTTGTTCAGCTGGGCCGCCGGGAAAGCGCCGGTCATGTCTTCGGTGGTGTAGCCCAGCACCTTCAGGGCCGCATTGCAGGCCACTTCCAGGGTCACGGGGTCATTGGGGCGGAAGGACCCGTCGGTGTAGCCGTTGAGCCAGGCCTGCTGGACCGCGATCCGGATGTAGGGGGCATAGGCGGTGTCGCTGTTGACGTCGGTGAACAGGCTGCCCACCTGGGTCTGCTCGTTCACCGTCTCCCGGTAGGCCGACACCAGGGTCAGCATCCGGGCGAACTCGCCCCGGGTGACCTGGGCGTTCAGCTCCTCCGAAGTCTGGGCCGTCAGCAGGCCCATGGTGCGGGCGGTCTGGATGGCGGTGTTGCTGTTGACGGCCGCCGCCGGCAGAGCCAGCACCGGCAGCAGGATGCAGACCGCCAGCAGGAGGGACAAAAGTCTTTTTTTCATGGTTTGTACTCCTCAATGTCATTTCTGGGGGCAGGCATTACTCGTAGCGCAGCGCCTCAATGGGGTTGAGCCGGGCAGCACGGCGGGCCGGCAGGAAGCCGAACACCACGCCGATGCCCACCGAAATACCGAAGGAAACCAGCACGGCGGTGGTGCCGGGGCTGATGGCCACCGACTGTCCCGGCGCCACCAGGGGCACCACGGCGGTGGCCGCCGCCGACAGGCCGTAGCCCAGCACGATGCCGATGAAGCCGCCCAGGGCCGAAGTGGTGCCGGCCTCCACCACAAACTGGAACAGGATGGTGGTCTCCCGGGCGCCCAGGGCCTTGCGGATGCCGATTTCCCGGGTGCGCTCGCTGACCGACACCAGCATGATGTTCATAATGCCGATGCCGCCCACCAGCAGCGAGATGCCGGCGATCAAAGTCAGCACCATCACCACCATCGAGATGGTCTGGTTCATCTGCTCCAGCAGCTCGCTCATGCTGTATACATAATACGAATCTTCATTCTGGTAAATTGCGTACAGCGCCTGTTCAATGGTGGATTTTGCCTGGCTGGCGTAGTTTTCGTCGGCCATGATGACGGTGTAGCTGTCCACCATGGTGCTCTGGTTGATCCGCAGGGCCACCGTGTAGGGAATGTAGACCCGGTCATCCTCGCCGCCCTCCTGGAGCTCGGGGTCGGTGGTCTTGGGGCTCAGGGTGCCCACGATCCGGAACTGGTAGGCGCCCACCTTGATGGTCTCCCCCACCGCGTTGCCGTTGTAGGCCTCCCGGGCCAGGTAGTCGCCGATGACGCAGACGTACTTGTTTTCCTTCATGTCCATGTACTGCAGGCCGCGGCCCTCGGCGATGGTGTAGTTGGCCATGGCGGTGTAGTCCTCATTGACGCCGTAGACGCCGGTATACCGGTAGGTGTCCCGGCCCTCCTTGACGGTCTGGTTGCCGACCTGGACGTTGGGGGAAATATCGCTGAGGTACTGGGGGTTGTCGTCCACCACCTGGTACATGTAGTCCACGGTGGCGGTGCGGGAGGACCCGCGGCCCCAGATGGACACCGACATGCTGTTGATGCCCATGGAAGAGAAGCTCTCCCGCACCTGCTGGGTCATGCCGTTGCCCAGGCCCACGATGACGATGACGGCGGTGACGCCGATGATGATGCCCAGCATGGTGAGGATGGTCCGCATCTTGTTGCTCCAGATGTTTTTCAGGGCCAGCACAAAGGTATCAATCAGGAGCATTGGCATTCCCTCCTTCCTGGGCCGGGGCCGCCTGGGCGGCCTTCTGGGCCTCTTCTGCCCGCTCTTTCCGCTGGAAGTCCTCAAAGGCAGCTTCCAGCACCGGGCTGACAAAGGCCTCGGGGGAATGGGCGTCGCCGTCGTAGACGATGCGGCCGTCCTCCAGGCGGATGATCCGGGGGGCCTGCATGGCGATGGAGTTGTCGTGGGTGATCAGGATCACGGTGTGGCCCTGCTGGTTCAGCTGCTGGAGCATCCCCAGCACTTCCCGGCCGGTGTGGGTGTCCAGAGCGCCGGTGGGCTCGTCGGCCAGGATCAGGGGCGGGTTGCGCACCAGGGCCCGGGCGATGGACACACGCTGCTGCTGGCCGCCGGACAGCTGGTTGGGGCGGCTTTTCAGCTTGTCCCCCAGGCCCACCTGTTCCAGCACCGCCTTGGCCCGGGCGTGGCGCTGGGCCCGGGGCACCCGGGCGTAGATCATGGGCACTTCCACGTTGCCCATCAGGTTCAGTTTGGGCAGAAGGTTGTACTGCTGGAACACAAAGCCCAGCATTTCGTTGCGGATGTCGGCCAGCTCGGCCCGGCGCATCTTGCCCACGTCCTTGCCGTTCAGCTTGTAGGTGCCGGCGGTGGGGACGTCCAGGCAGCCGATGATGTTCATGCAGGTGGACTTGCCCGAACCGGACTGGCCCACGATGGCCACGAACTCACCCTTTTCGATCCGCATGGACACATGGTCCAGGGCTTTGACGACGGTGTCGCCCATGTAGTAGTACTTGCACACCCCGTCAAATTCGATCAATGCGCTCATTTACACCCCTCCGCGGAACAAGCTGGTGCTGGGCGTGATGGCGCCCACCAGCTCGCCGGTGCTGTAATCGCTGTAGTTCATGGTGCCGCCCACCACATAGCCGATGATGTCGCCCTCCTGCAGGCCGCTGGTGATCTCGGTGTAGTTGTCGTCGCTGACGCCGGTCTCCACCGACACATAGACATAGCCGTCGGGGGCAGGCATGGTGGTGTCAGCATTGGCGGCGCTGGGGGAATCGGTGGTCACCAGCACATAGTCCCCCCGCTCGATGGCGGCGTTGGGGACGGCGATGGCGTCGGTGGCCTGCTCCACCACGATCTGGGCGTTGACGTTCATGCCGGGCCGCAGCTCGCCGTAGTCGTCCACCTGGACGGTGACGGGATAGGTGGTGGTGCCGTTGTTGGTGGTGCCCACCATGGACACGCGGGTCACCACGCCGCTGAAGGTGCCGTCCACCGAGTCAGCGGTGACGGTGACATCCTGGCCCACCGTCACCTGGTTGATGTCCAGCTCATCCACGTTGATGGTCATTTCCAGATAGCTCATGTCGTAGATGATGCACAGGTCCTTGCCGCTCTCGGCGTTCTCGCCCTGCTGGTAGTTGCGCTGGATCACGGTGCCGCTGATGGGGGCGGTGATGGTGTAGTTGCCCAGGGTCTCCTGGGCGTTGCGCATCGAAATCTCACGGCTGCGCAGGCTCTCGTAGGCGCTCTGGATGGTCTCTTCCAGGTTGTCGCCCGACAGTTCCAGGACGATGCCGTTGGCGTCCACCTGGCCGCCCTCGCCCACATAGATGGAGGCGATGGTGCCGGCGGTGGAGGTGGTCAGAGTCCGCTGCTCCCGGTAGTTGAAGGTGGCGCTGTTGGTGGAGCTGATGCCGTTGATGGTGGCGGTGGCGGACTGGGTGGTGTTCAGGGCGCCGGCGTTGGGGGCCATGATGGTGACGTTCCGCACCAGCACGTTGCCGGCGCTGAGGACGTCGCTGCCCGACACGTCGGTGACGGTGCCGTTCAGCACCTCAAAGGTGCCGTCCAGGGTGATCTGGGCAGCCTGGCCCACCTTGAAGTTGGCGGCGTCGGCTGCGGGGAAGGTCAGCTGCAGCACCATCTGGCTGGCGTCCTGGACCACGGCCACTTCCTGGCCGCTGGTGACCTCATCGCCCACCTTGACCTTCAGGGTGTAGACGGTGCCCGCCACCGGGGACCGGACATAGCGGTAGTCGGCGATGGTGTCATAGTTGCGCTGGGCCTGCTCCAGGTTGATCTGGGCCTGCTCCACGTTGGCCGAAGCGTCGCTGTTCTCGATCTGGTACAGCTGCTCGCCGGCGGTGACCTGCTTGCCTTCCTCCACGTTGCAAGAGAGGATCTCGCCCGACACCAGGGTCTTGACGGTGTAGCTGTGGGCGGGGTTCAGGGTGCCGTTGGCGCCCATGGTCTGGGAGATGGTCCGGCGGTTCACCGCTGCCTGGGTGTATTCGGGGGCCACCGTCACCTTGCTGGCCTCGCTCACACGGTTCACAATGAGGGCGGTCACCAGGGCCGCCACCACAACAAGGGGAATGATCCACTTGAGATACTTTTTCACTTTTCCAAGGCTGAACCCGGCCTTGGCGGCAGGCACCGCCTGCTGGTCGGCGGGCTCATCCTTCTTCTTTTTCCAGGTCATGTACTATTCCTCCTGATCTGCTTGTGCCGGGGACAGGGCCGGCCGGCCCCGAAACCCCGCGAACTGTGATTCTATTATAACACACCGCCGGTAACTAACAAGCAAAAGACCTTTTCTTTCATAGAATTTTTAAAAAGATCCTGTGGATTTTTCCCACTTTTTCATCCTGATTTCACAGCTCGACCATATTCTGTTCAGGAAAAATATCCTCAAAACCCCATTCAGTTTATCTTGGAAGATTCCACTGCACAAACAAAACAGGGGCCGCCGCTTTCGTTGCGGCAGCCCCTGCGGGGTTGTGTATTTATTCCGGTTCCTCGATGGAGAGGTACACCCCGGCGGGGACGCAGCAGGCCCACTGGCCGGGCCGGCTCAGCCAGCCGAAGTCCTCGCAGACGTGGTCGGGGCACTGGCTGTCCAGAAAGGCAGCAGCCCCGTCCTTCACCTGGATGTGGACGATGTAGTCCCCCACCTCATAGTAGTAGTCGTGGTCGGTGTCCAGGGGGAGTTCCTCAACGGCCCCCATCCCGAAGTCGGCCACGGCCACCAGCCGGCTGCCGGCGGGGCCCCCATGGCCCACAGCCAGCCACAGCCCGCCCGCCGCCAGCAGCACCACTGCGGCAAACAGGACATTCACCAGCCAGCGGCGGGATTTTCCGGATTCAGCGCCGGGTTTGCTCATCCAACGTAGGCGCTGGCCTGCTGGCCTGCGATGCGGCCAAAGACGGTGAAGTCGGCCACAGCGTTGCCGCCCAGGCGGTTGGCGCCGTGGACGCCGCCGGTGACTTCGCCGGCTGCGTACAGGCCGTCGATGACGGCGCCGTCACCGGCCAGGACCTGGGTGTCGGAGTTGATGGTCAGGCCGCCCATGGTGTGGTGGATGCCGGCGGTGACCTTGATGGCGTAATAGGGTGCGGTGTCCAGGGGGTTGGCGAAGCTGGTGCGGCCGAACTCGGTGTCCTCGCCGGCTGCAACGCAGGCGTTCCACTGCTCCATGGTGGCGGTGAAGGCGTCTGCATCCACGCCCATGGCCTGGGCCAGCTCGGCATAGGTGGAGCCGGTGACGGTGTAGCCCTTGGTGATGTAGCCCTGGATGACGCTGGAAGCGTCCACCATAGCCTGGTCGATCACCAGCCAGCTGTAGCTGCCGGTCTGGGCGATCTCGGCGGCGGAGACAACGTCGCGGGTGCCCACCTCGTCGGTGAACCGCTTGCCCTCGGCGTTGACCAGGATGGCGCCGTCACCCCGCAGGCCCTCGGTGATGAGGGCGGCGGTGTTGGCCTCCACGGTGGGGTGGATCTGGATCTGGTCCATGTCCACAGTGCCTGCGCCGATGGCCACGGCCATGTCAATGCCCTGGCCCTGGGCGCCGGCGGCGTTGGTGGTCATGAAGCCCTTCAGGTCGGGCTTGTACTGGACCACCATGTCCAGGTTGGCGCCGAAGCCGCCGGTGGCCAGGATCACAGCCTTGGCGTTGACGGTGACGGTCTGGCCGTTCTTGCCGGTGGCCTCGATGCCCACGGCTGCGCCGTTGGCGTCGGTGAGGATCTTGGTGGCAGTGGTGTTCAGCATCACCTCAACCCCCAGCTCCTTGCACTTGGATTCCAGACGGGGGATCATGTAGCTGCCCACAGACACCACCTTGCCCTCGTCGTCCAGGGGGCGGTGGATCCGCTTGACCGATGCGCCGCCGAAGCTGGAGACGCTGGGCAGGTCGATGCCCTGCTCGGACAGCCAGACGATGGCGTCCGCCGAGTTGGAGCAGAGGGTCTCCACCAGGGCGGGGTCGTTGATGCCCTTGCCGCCGATCATGGTGTCCAGCTCCATCAGCTCCACCGAGTCAAAGTAGCCCACAGGGTTTGCCTGGTACTGGGCCCACTGCTCAGACACCGTCTTGGCCAGGGCGGTGATGGTCTCGTTGTCGGCGTAGCTGCTGGCGGCGGTCTCCAGGGTCTTTTCCACGCCGGCGGCCTCGTTGAACTCGTTCTCGTCCTGGGCGGGGGTCTTGGCAGCGTTCAGGCCGCCGGTGGCGCGGACCGAGTTGCCGCCCACCATGGCCTGGCTCTCCAGGATGACCACACTCTTGCCCTCGTTGGCAGCAGCGATGGCGGCGGTCATGCCGGCGCCGCCGGCGCCCACCACCACGATGTCGGTGTCAATCACCTGGTCGTCGGCGGTCTCGGAGGCGCTGCCATTGCCGGTGAAGTCGGCTGCGTCCAGCCCTGCCTCGGCCAGGGCAGCGGCCAGGGCCTGGTTGACGGCGTTGGAGGTGATGGTGGCGCCGGCCACCACGTCGATGGCGCCCTTGTTGCCCGAGACGATCTCCTCGGGGGCGTTTTCGATGACCACCGAGCCGATGCCCTCGGTCTCGCCGTCGCCGGTGATGACACAGTCGGTGATGGCGCCGTCGGTCAGGGTGACGGTGACGGTGACGTCGCCGCCCATACCCTGGGCGGTGCCGGTGTACTCACCCGACACGCCGCCCGAAGCGGCCGTGGAGGATGCGCCTTTGCCGCAGGCGGTGAGGCCAAATGCCATGACGGCGGCCAGGGCCAGGGCTGTAATGCGTTTTCTCATATTCTTTCCTTTCTGCTTACAGGAATCCGCGCCAAACGGACGCAGACAGGCCCGTCCTGCCGGGCCTTTCTGATCGATTGTACCGGATTGTTATCCCTTTGTCAAGGCGCAGAGGAAAATTTCATTTCTTTTGTAGGATTCAGGAAACTTCTTCGATTGATCAGGTGTTTTGTTGTGTGGGCTTTACAAACCAGATGCATCCAAGGCCCGCCAGCGCCGCCCCCACCGCCACCCAGTGGCGGCCTGCCTCCAGCCCCAGGGCCTGGGCCGCCAGGGGGAAGGCCAGGCTCCCGGCGCTCTGGCCCAGGGCCAGGAACCCATAGTTGACCCCGGCGTGGGGCAGGCCGAACAGGTCGGTGGAAAAGGCGGGCAGCACCGCCGCCAAAGCCGAATAGCAGAAGGTGAGACCGGCGTAGGCTGCAACCACCCACCAGCCCTCCGCAAAGGCGAAGCCCGCCGACAGCCCTGCCGACAGGGCGAACAGCAGCAGGTCGGTGGGGCGGCGGCCGATTTTGTCGCTGAGCAGGGGCATCAGCAGCCGGCCCGCGGTGCTGCCCACGCTGCCCAGCACCACCGCCCACACCGCCTGGCCCTCTTCCAGCCCCCGCTCCATCCCCAGCCGGAGGATGATGGGGCTGAACAGCAGCACCGCCGGGGTGGAAAAGCAGACCGCTGCGGTGCACAGCCAGTACTGCCGGGTCCGGAGCATCTGGCCGGGGGTGTAGTCGGGGCCCTTCTGTCCGGCGGCAGCCTTTTGGGCCTGGGGCGGGTTGCGCAGCAGGGCCGCCCCCGCCAGGCACACCGGCAGGGCCGCGCCCCCCAGGGCCCAGAAGGCCCCCCGGATCCCCCACAGGGGGGTCAGCAGCCGCACCACCAAGGTCAAAAAGGCCCCCGACAGCCCGGCGGCGGCCCCGATGATGCCGGTGGCAAAGCCCTTTTTCCCCTGGTACCACTTCTGGACGCAGGACTGGATGGCAGGGTACAGAAAGGCGGTGCCCAGCCCCGCCGGGATGCTGAAGCTCCAGGGCAGGGCCCGGCCCCAGTCCCCCGGCAGCAGGGCCGCCCCCAAAATCAGCCCCCCTTCCAGCAGGGCGGTGCCCCAGAGGGCGGCGCAGCGGGGGCCCTGCTTGTCCTGCAAAAAGCCCCCGATGACGCACCCCGCCCCGTAGGCGGCGATCAGGACGCTGAAGGCCAGGGCGGCGGCCCCCTCTTCCAGGGCGTATTCCTCCATCACCGGCTGCTGGAACACCCCCCAGGCGGCGGGCAGGCCGGTGAGCAGCTGGATACAGGCCCCGGCGGCCAGGATGGCGGCGGGACGGGCGGTATTTTGGCTGGACATGGGCAGACACTCCCCTCTTTCTGGAGATAGTATGCCCCTTTTGGTTGACAATCCGGGCCCCGATTCTATATAATGAGAGGCACAATGCCAATATGTGCTGCAAGCCGGGGCCTCCGGCCGGAAACAGAGAGGGAGACAATACAAGATGAAAACTCAGCCTTTAAAAGGGATGCGGGACCTTCTGCCCGCTGAACAGACCCTGCGGGATTACATCCAGGGCCAGATTCTGGAAGTGTACCGTGCCGCCGGTTTTGAGCGGATTTCCACCCCCATGCTGGAGGACCTGGAAAACCTGGACAAGTCGGACGGCGGCGAAAACCTGAACCTGATCTTCAAGGTTCTCAAGCGGGGGGACAAGCTGACCGCCGCCCTGAACGCCGGCAAATATGATTCCCTGGCCGACATGGGCCTGCGGTACGACCTGACCCTGCCCCTGTCCCGCTACTACGCAGCCAACCGGAACGCCCTGCCCAGCCCCTTCAAGGTGATCCAGACCGACCGGGTGTTCCGTGCCGAGCGGCCCCAGAAGGGCCGCCTGCGGGAGTTCGTCCAGTGCGACATCGACATCCTGGGGGACGAGAGCCCCAACGCCGAGGTGGAGCTGATCGACGTCACCGCCCGGGCCCTGCTGAAGATCGGCTTTGACGGCTTCACCGTCAACATCAACGATCGCCGGATCCTCCGCGGGATGCTGGAGAGCATGGGCTTTGCCCCCGACACCCTGGATTCGGTCTGCATCACCTTCGACAAGATGGACAAGGTGGGGGCCGAGGGCGTGGAGGCCGAGCTGACCGAAAAGGGCCTGCCCGCCGATGCCATCCGGCAGCTGGCCGACTTCCTGGCCCAGGGCTCTGTGACCCTGGACGCCGTGGCGGCCCGCTGCGCCGACCCCTCCATTGCCGATGACCTGAAGTACGTGCTGGCCACCGCCGGCCGCCTGGCCGAGGGCAAGTACAAGGTGGCCTACTGCCCCAGCCTGGTCCGGGGCCAGGGCTACTACACCGGCATGGTGTTCGAGGTGGTGTGCCCCCAGTTTGCCGGCGCCGTGGCCGGCGGCGGCCGCTACGACAACATGGTGGGCAAGTTCCTGGGCCAGCAGGTGCCGGCTGTGGGCTTCTCCATCGGTTTTGAGCGGGTCTGCGGCATCCTGCTGGAGCAGGGCTACCAGATCCCCGGCGCCAAGCAGAAGATCGCCCTGCTCTACCCGGCAGGCGTCGACTTCCCCGCTGTGCTGGCCCAGGCCGAGGCCCTGCGGGCCGACCACAGCGTCACCGTCCTGCCCCAGGGCAAAAAGCTGGGCAAGCAGCTGGGCGCCCTGGAAGCCGCCGGTTTCGCCGGGGCTGCCTTTGCCGGCAAGGACGAAATCAAGTGGTTTGCCGACCGCAAATAAAAGCGATACACCCTCTGCGGCGGGCCTTCGGGCCTGCCGCTTTTTTATTTGTATTCTTATAGGTATAAAAAGGACCGGCAGGGCCCTTTGACCCCGCCGGTCCCGGAGGCTGTGCCTCCCGCTGTTACATTTTGGTCCGGAACCCTTCCACAGCCTGGCGGATGCCGCCGCCGCAGAGGATGTCCAGCCGCCAGGCCAGAATTTTGGGCTCGGTCTTCATGCCGCCGTCCATCCATTCCAGCAGGACCCCCACCATGGCGTCGATGTAGAAATGCACCGTGAACTCCCAGTCTTGGGGGTCAACGGCGGCGTCCCCCAGCTCCCGTTTCAGGATGGGGTCCAGCAGCCGCTGGACCAGGCCCTTCATCCGCTGTTCCAGTTCCCGGCGGGGCACCGAACGGCAGATGTTGGCCAGCAGGACCTGGTTTTCCTCCAGCTGGCGCGCCACCATCACGAAGCCTTCTTTCCAGCTGGCGGCGCTGAGGCTGCCGTTCAGCAGCTCTGCGGTTTCCTCTTCGAAAGCCCACTGGGCCAGGTCGTAGATATCGTGAAAGTGATAATAAAAGGTCATCCGGTTGACACCGCAGTGCTCGGTGATATCGCTGATGGTGATCTTGTTGAAAGGTTTCTGGGCCAGCAGTTCCTTGAAGGAAGCTGCCAGGGCCCGCTTGGTTGTCTGTGCCAATGCGCTCACGCTCCTTTTTCCAGCCGCCCCGGGGGCGGCCAAGCGCCGGGACCGCTGTGCCCCGGCATCCCCTCGACGGGCGCCCCCTTCCCCTTTTTCCGGCGGAACCCGGCCGGGGAGAGCTGCCCATCTTGCTTAGTGTAGCGCATAATTGTAACAAAAGTTTGTTTTTTCCAAAAAACACAGCAAATTTCCGAAAAAAAGCCCGCCTGCCGGGGGCAGACGGGACAATGTGTTTGAAATTCAGACCTTTACTCAGTGGCGGCCGTGGAGGATCGGGGACAGGGGCTTGTAGATCAGCATGCAGATGGCTGCATCCAGCAGGCCCTTGGCCAGGGTCCAGGGCATATTGAAGATGATCAGGCACTTCAGCAGGCTGTCCGCCGAGGGCAGGATGGCCTGGTACATGCCCAGGATCACGTCCATGGGCATGCCGTAGACCACCACATAGGCGGGGTAGGTCAGGAAGAAGTTGAGGGGCACGCTGAAGACGCCCATCGCCACAGCGCCCAGCACAGCGCCCAGCACGGCGCCGCTGCGGGTCTTTTTGCGCTGGTAGACGAAGCCGGCCACCCATGCGAAGGAAGCGCCCAGCAGGAAGTTGCACAGCTCGCCCACGCCGTTGGTGGAGCCGGCCAGGATCAGGTGGAGCAGGTTTTTGATCAGGGCCACCAGGATGCCGTATACGGGGCCCAGGGCGAAGGCGCCCAGCAGCTCGGGCAGGTCGGAGAAGTCCATCTGAACAAAGGACGGCATGATCATGGGCAGGGGGAAGTCCATGAACATCAGCACGAAGGCCACCGCCGACAGCATGGCGGTGACGGTGAGCTTGCGGATGCGGTCCCGGTCCTGGCCGGGTGCGTGCATGGTTTTGGCTTGAGAATTTGCTTCCATATATGTTACCTCCCGGGGCAATGGCCCCATTCCAAAAATTCTGGAAAGCCCTTTTCAACCGGGAGACAAACAGAAAACGCCCTGTTGCCATAGAATGCAACAGGGCGCAATGACATCGAATCTGTCCATCGTCTCTACCATCCGGACTGTACCGTCGGCCCCGGAATTACACCGGGTCAGCACCTGAATGACAGGTGGTCGCGGGCTTTACCGCCGGTGGGGAATTTCACCCCGCCCTGAAACGAACTTTCTGGCAACAGTATACCACAAGCGGCGGAAAAAGCAAGGGGGAATTTAGAAGTCATACTTTTCTTTTCACTTTTGGCGTTGATGTGTTGTTTTTTTGTTTTTAATTGAAAAGTTGGGTGCTTTGGCCTTTAGCGCTGTCCGGGGCCGCAGGGCCCGTCTGGACGCTGCGCAGCCACCCGCCCATAGCGGTAACCCCGCGGCTGCGCCGCCGCCCCTTGACAGGGGCTCTGAACTTGCAGCTGCTCCCTCACCCGGCGGCGCTACCGGGACTGTCACACCAACTGCCGCCGGGGGGCTGTTCGTCCTGGATTTTCGTTGCAGGGGGCCTTTCACTGCGGCAATGCCAATAGAAGGAAAAGGGTTCCCGAGGGCGGGAGCTGCTTCCTTCTGGGTTTGGGCTGCGGGGGCCTGGAAGGAGCAGTGACAGGTTTAGAGCCCCACAACAGGGGGGCGCAGCCGCAGGCTGCAGGGGCACCTCTGCGGGTGGTGGGCTGTGCAGCCGAAGCGCTGCCTGCGGCAGATGCAGCGAGGCGGAGCAGGGGCAGCGGTCTGCTTTTTGCAAGCGGGCCACGTCCCGCGCCGCAAAAACAGGGCACCGCAACCCGGGGGGATTCGATGAAAAATAAAGAAAAAGATGTGGCGGCACAGTTTGTGCCACCACCGGCCCCACCCCCGCTTATTTGATAAAAATAAAAAAATCCCCGCTCACAGGAGCAGGGAAATGGGTACCCGGGCGCAGCCCAGACGTGTCTTAAGAGTCACGGGCCGAAACCGCCGGCGGGACGCAACCTGAGCCGGAGCAGTTGCCCGGTACAAGTTGAAAAGCTTTTTGCCTACTTTTTCTCGAAAAAGTAGGCGAAAAAGCAGGAGCGTTGCGGCTCACATGAAAGTATGCTAAAATAGATGCATTCGGTCGAACCTTCGGCCGGAGGAATGACAGAGGAGAAGAACTGCCATGATCTTTGCAACCCAAAACCTGAGCTTCACCCTGGGCAGCATGCTGCTGGAAGGCCGGCTGGCCTTTGCCGCCCGGTGCGTCTGCGCATTGCTGCTGCTGGCCGCCGGCGAGGTGCTCCGCCGCTGGCTGAAAGGCTGGGCCCTGCCCCGGCTGTGCCGGTTCCACTGGCCCGCCCAGCCGGTGAACATCCTGCTGGAAAGCTTCGCCGCCCCCCTGCCCTGGATGGCTCTGGCCACCGGCGCCTGGCTGGCCCTGGCCTCCCTGCCCTGGGCCCTGGCCCCGATGGAAACCTTCCTGCTGAAACTGTACCGGATCCTCATGATCCTGCTGCTGACCTGGGGATTGTACGGGGCGTCCCGCCTCACCGAACTGCTGCTGGCCGGCAGCCGGGAGGAAATCCGCACCAGCAAAACCCTTCAGAACGTGCTGGTGAAAGTCTACAAAGTCGTCGTGATGATTTTGGGCATCCTGATGGCAATCCAGGAACTGGGCCTGCCGGTCACCGGGGTGATCACCAGCGCCGGCCTGGTAGGCCTCACCATTTCCCTGGCCGCCCAGGACACCGCCAGCAACCTGTTCGGGGGCGTGATGATTTTGATCGAGCGCCCCTTCCAGATCGGGGACTGGATCGTGGTGGGCAGCGTGGAGGGCACCGTGGAGGACATCAGCTTCCGCTCCACCCGGGTGCGGGCCCTGGACAACTCGGTGTATATCCTGACCAACAGCAACGTCTGCGCCTCCACCATCAACAACGCCGCCCAGCGGGAAAAACGCCTCTACCGCTTCACCCTGGGGGTGGAGTACAGCGCCACCCGCCCCCAGCTGGAACAGCTGATGGCCGACCTGCGGAAGATGCTGGCCGACAGCCCTTACACCTATGAGGAGTCGGTGCTGGTGGAACTCACCGGCTTCGGCGCATCCAGCATTGACCTGCTGGTGTCCGCCTACCTGCGGACCGCCGAGACCACCGTCTTTTACCGGATGCAGAACGACCTGAACCTGGCCATCCTGGACATCGTCCGCCAGGACGGCCTGGACTTCGCCTTCCCCTCCACCACGGTGTACGTCAAACAGGACACCCCCGCATCCCCCAACCGATAAATCTGCAAGGAGTTTTGGATGGAAATTGAACGCAAATGGATGGTGACCGGCTGGCCCGAGGACCTGCCCCTCGCCGAAGAATTCACCATGCGGCAGGGCTACATCAGCGTGCGGCCCACCGTCCGCATCCGGGAAGAGGCCAAAACCGGCGGGCCCACCGCCTGGATTCTCTGCTTTAAATCGGCAGGGGGCCTGGCCCGGGAAGAGATCGAGCGGCCCATCGACCGGGCCCTCTTTGAAGAGCTGGAACAGAAAATCATCTGCCGGCCCCTGATTGAAAAGGTCCGCCGCACCTACCGCCTGCCCGACGGCTGCATGCTGGAAGTCAACCACGTGGACGCCGGTCAGCCGGGGGCCTTCTGGTACGCCGAAATCGAATACCCCACCATCCCCGCTGCCAACCAGTGGGACCCCGCCGCCGCAGGCCTGGCCGGCTACCTGTCTGAGGAAGTCACCGGCCAGCCGGGCCAGTCCATGGGGGCCTACTGGGAGCGGACCCGGGGCTAATGCAAAGGAGGTACAAAACCATGGTTCCTGCCATGCGCCGCAGCCGCCAGGCTCTGTCTGAAGCCGACTGCACATCCATTCTGGCCGCCGGCACCTCGGGGGTGCTGGCCCTGGCCGACGCCGAGGGCTTTCCCTATTCGGTGCCCCTGAGCTACCTGTACAGCGAGGGGAAAATCTGGTTCCACTGCGCCAAAGCCGGCTACAAGCTGGACCTGATCCGGTCCAACCCCAAAGCCTCCTTCTGCGTCATCGGCCAGGACAAGATCGTCCCCGCCGAGTACACCACCTATTACCGCAGCGTCATTGCCCGGGGCTCCATCCGGGAAATCACCGACCCGGCCCGGCAGACGGAGATTCTCCGGCTGCTGTGCCGCAAGTACTGCCCCGGCGAAACCGAGGCATCCATGGAGGCCGAAATCCGCCAGTATCTGAAGGAAGTCTCCATTTTGGAGCTGGATGTGACCCATCTCACCGGCAAGCAGAACAAGCGCCTGGTGCCCGGCACCTAAAGCAATCCTATGAAATAGCGTGAAGCCTGCCATACACCCGGAATGGGGTCTGGGGCGGAGCCCCAGGTTCCGAAAAAGGGCGGGTGGGCGGGCATTCAGATGAAAAGACAGGGACTTTCCCGGATCTGAAACTTAAGGAACGGATGTCACCCGGGTCCAGCGTTTGCAGGAATGGTTGACTTTTTCCGGGATTGCTCTAAAACAAAAGCCCGCCGCTGCTGCGGCGGGTTTTGCTTTGTTCAGCTCTGGGCCGGGGAATGGGCCGCGATTCGCCGGGAAATATAGCCCGGCACCTCCTCCCGGGAAATCCCCAGGGCCACCGCAAATTCCCCGTTGATGCTGTCCTTGGCGCACTTCATAAAGTGCTCGTCCACCCGGCCGCACTTCCGCTTCTGCCGGGCCAGGTATTCCCGCTTGGCGCCGATGGACCGGATCAGCTCCAGCAGGTGGGCGCAGTCGTGGCTCTGGAGGGCCTCCTGGTAGTGGGCGCTCAGCTCCTGGGCGCTGCGGCTGTGGAAGGCCTTGGGGTCCATGGCGGGGATGGCGTCGATCAGCCGGTTGGCCTCCTCGGCCGAGATCACCGCCCGCAGGGGGATCCGGGGGTTGTCCGCCGGGACATACAGCACCCCGCCCTGGTAAATGGGGCTGAGCTGGTAGTAGGGGTGGGCAGTCTCCAGGCCTTCAAAGCGGCGCTCTTCCAGCCCTTCCACCCGGCAGACGCCGAGATTGCCGTACACGACATAGTCACCCTTCTGGAACATGGTGCATCCCTCCTTCTCCCGCCGGGCCGCAGACAACTTATTTATACAAGCTGGAGAAAAAAGCCCCTGTGCCGTGCGGCTTAGGCGGGCCGGGCCGGCAGCAGGGACCATTCTCTCGCTCAAAACGCTCGTATGTATGTTTATATTATAGCACAAATTCCCCCCGGTGTCCAAGGGCAAAACGCCGAATTTTGCCGCATTTATACCCTCTGGAATCTCGCCGTCAGATTGAATCTGGACTTGCCCTGCGGGGCGTGATACAATGGGAGAAAAACACCGTTCCCTCTCTGATTTTCTGCCGAAAGGAGCTGGGCCCCACGAAACGAGCCAAACTCAGTCTGAGCTTTCAGTACAACGCCCCTGTGATCCTCACCTTCTTTTTGCTGTCCCTGGGGGTGCTGGCCCTGGACAGGGCCACCGGCGGCTGGACCACCACTCACCTGTTCTGCGTCTACCGTTCCAGCTGGAAGGACCCCCTGGCCTATTTCCGGCTGTTCGGCCATGTGCTGGGCCACGCCGACCTGGGCCACTTTTTGAACAACATGCTGCTTTTCCTGGTGGTGGGCCCTCCCATGGAGGAAAAGTACGGCAGCGTCCCCCTGCTGAAGGCCATCGTCATCACCGCCTTTGTGTCGGGGGTGCTCCAGTGTTTGCTGTTCCCCGGGGTGGCCCTGCTGGGGGCCTCGGGCATCGTCTTTATGCTGATCATGCTGGCCTCCTTGTCGGGGGGCAGCGGCGGCATCCCGGTGACTATGCTGCTGGTGGCGGCCCTCTACCTGGGGGACCAGATCTACGCCATCCTGTTCGTCCGGGACAACGTGGCCAACTTCATGCACATTGTGGGGGGCATCTGCGGCACCGTCTTTGGCTTTTACACTGCCTATGCCCGGCCCCGCCGCCACCGCCGCAAGGAATAAAAGTCACACTTATCCGCCCCGTTTTGGAGGTTTGCCGGGGCATTTCAGCGCCTTTGACCGAAAATCCCAGCCCATGCCCCGGCGAAAATCGTGCGTTTTGTCTATTGCGTTTCGGCCGGCGTCTGGGTATAATTTTCCCATAAGCAGCATGGGCGCTGTGAGTCACCTCCGACTCGCAGCGCCTTTTGTGTTTGCG
Organism: uncultured Faecalibacterium sp.; assembly: GCA_904394215.1. Lineage (GTDB taxonomy): Bacteria > Bacillota > Clostridia > Oscillospirales > Ruminococcaceae > Faecalibacterium. Next base: position 6,253 of record CAJFNF010000009.1, on the reverse strand, counting down.
GCCCCCCGCCGGTGCGGTGAGGATACACTGTTAAGTTAAGGAGTAGGATTTATGGCAGCCAATGTTATGGAAATCTACGGCAGCAAAGTCTTCAATGAGCATGTCATGAAGGAGCGTCTGCCCAGCGCCACCTATAAGAGCCTGAAGGACACCCTGCACAAGGGCGCTCCCCTGGATATCGAGGTCGCCAACGTCGTGGCCAGCGTCATGAAGCGCTGGGCCATGGAGCTGGGCGCCACCCACTACACCCACTGGTTCCAGCCTCTGACCGGTATCACCAGTGAGAAGCACGACGGCTTTGTCAGCCCTGTGGGCGACGGCACCGCCATCATGGAGTTCAGCGGCAAGGAGCTGGTCCGGGGCGAGCCCGACGCTTCCTCCTTCCCCTCCGGCGGCCTGCGCGCCACCTGCGAGGCCCGCGGCTACACCGCATGGGACCCCACCAGCTACGCCTTCGTGAAGGATGACGTGCTGTGCATCCCCACCGCCTTCGTCAGCTACACCGGCGAGGCCCTGGACAAGAAGACCCCGCTGCTGCGTTCCATGAAGGCCCTGTCCACCCAGGCCATCCGCATCCTGAAGCTGTTCGGCAAGAATGCTGACTATGTTTCCACCACCGTGGGCCCCGAGCAGGAGTACTTCCTGATCCGCAAGGAGGACTATGAGGCCCGCCAGGACCTGATCCTCACCGGCCGCACCCTGTTCGGCGCCCCCGCCGCCAAGGGCCAGGAGCTGGAGGAGCACTACTTCGGCACCATCCGTCCCCAGGTCTCCGCTTTCATGAAGGAGCTGGACGACGTGCTGTGGGAGCTGGGCGTCCCCGCCAAGACCAAGCACAACGAGGTTGCTCCCTGCCAGCATGAGCTGGCCCCCATCTTCGACACCTCCAACGTGGCCATCGACCACAACCTGCTGACCATGGAGATGATGCAGAAGATCGCTCCCAAGTACGGCCTGGTCTGCCTGCTGCATGAGAAACCCTTCGAGGGCGTCAACGGCAGCGGCAAGCACAACAACTGGTCCATGGGCACCAGCAAGGAGAACCTGCTGGATCCCGGCGACACCCCCATGGAGAACCTGCAGTTCCTGGTGTTCCTGGCTGCCGTCATCAAGGCTGTGGATGAGTACGCCGACCTGCTGCGGACTTCCGTCGCCACCCCCGGCAACGACCACCGTCTGGGCGCCAACGAGGCACCCCCGGCCATCATCTCCATCTTCGTGGGCGAGGAGCTGGAAGCCGTCATCGACGCCATCGCTTCCGACTCCCCCTACGCCGGCCCTGTCCGCATGAAGATGGACCTGGGCGTGGACGTCCTGCCCAAGTTCAGCAAGGACACCACCGACCGCAACCGCACCTCTCCCTTCGCCTTCACCGGCAACAAGTTTGAGTTCCGTATGCCCGGCTCTCACGAGAACCTGAGCGACGCCAACACCATCCTGAACACCGCCGTTGCCAAGGAGCTGAAGGGCTACGCCGATGAGTTGGAGGGCGCCGAGGACTTCACCAAGGCTGTCATCGCCCTGGTCAAGCGGACCATCCGCGACCATCGCCGCGTCATCTTCAACGGCGACGGCTACTCCGCCGAGTGGGAGATCGAGGCTGAGCGCCGCGGCCTGCCCAACAAGAAGTACACCCCCGCTGCCCTGCCCGCTCTGATCGCCCCCAAGAACATCGACCTGATGGAAGAGTTCGGCGTCATGACCCGCACCGAGATGTTCAGCCGCTACGAGGTTGAGATGGAGCACTACGCCAAGATCATCAACATCGAGGCCCTGACCATGCTGGAGATGGCCCGCAAGCAGCTGCTGCCCGCCATCAACAAGTACATGGGCGACTTGGCTTCCACCATCAGCGCAAAGCGCGCCGTCAGCGAGAAGATCAGCGCCCGTGCCGAGACCAGCATCCTGGAGCACCTGTCCACCGATGCTGACCGGATGGCCGACGCCATCGACCACCTGGCTGCCGCCGAGCGGACCGCCCAGGCTGTCACCGATATGACCGAGAAGGCCAACGCATTCCACGACACCGTCCTGCCCGCCATGCACGAGCTGCGGTCCGCTGCCGACGATGCCGAGACCATCTGCGGCGACAAGTACTGGCCCCTGCCCAGCTACAGCAAGATGCTGTACTACGTGGAGCGCTGAGTTCCCGTTTTTCCGTGTCCGGTTCCTTCTCCCAGCCCCCTGCGGCGGCCGGGTAAGCGCCTGCAGCAACCGGGGCGCTTGATTCCCTTTTTCCCGGCAGGCCGGGCACCCTTAAAAACGCCATTTCCCTTTTCCTATTTTTACACCGGCCTGAAGACCTGCTTTCTGCCCTTCCGGGCGGGGGCAGGCCTTCAGGCCTTTTTGGGCCCAGAGGCCCATCGGAAGATTCCGTCCACCATTCGTTGGGAGGTTTGCTATGAACTATACAACGCGGCAGGATGTCCTGGACTTTGTCGAGGACAACAATGTCAAATTTGTCCGCTTTGCCTTTACCGATATCTTCGGCACCCAGAAAAACATCGCCGTTCTGGCCAGCGATCTGCCCAAGGCCCTGGACGAAGGGGTCTGCTTTGACGGCAGCGCGGTTCCCGGGTTCATGCACGTGGAGGAGAGCGACCTGGTGCTCCGGCCCGACCTGGCCACCATCGCCATCCTTCCCTGGCGCCCCGCCGAGGGCCGGGTGATGCAGTTCTTCTGCGACATCGAGCGGCCCGACGGCCAGCCCTTCGGGGGCAACTGCCGCGGCTTTTTGCGGCAGATCTCCCAGCAGTTCAAGCGGATGGGCCTGGTCTGCAACGTGGGCGCCGAGTGCGAGTTCTACCTGTTCGAGACCGACGACCGGGGCCAGCCGGTGCGGGTGCCCATCGACCGGGGCGGCTACTTTGACGTCTACCCCATGGACGCCGCCGAGAACCTGCGGCGGGACATCTGCCTGACCATGGAACAGATGGGCCTGGCCCCCCAGCACAGCCACCACGAGAGCGGCAACGGCCAGAACGAGATCGACTTCCACCACGCCGCCCCCCTCAAGACCGCCGACAACGTGATGATGTTCAAGCAGATCACCCGGGCGGTGGCGGGCCGCAGCGGCATCCACGCCAGCTTCCTGCCCAAGCCCATGGCGGGCCAGGCGGGCAGCGGCCTGCACATCAACCTGTCCCTGTACATGGACCGGAAGAACCTGTTTGAGGGGGACATCGCCCCCGACAGCGTGGCGGGCAGCTTTATGGCGGGCATCCTGACCCACAGCCGGGAGCTCACCGCCTTCACCAACCCCCTGCCCAACAGCTACCTGCGGTTTGGCTGCGACGAAGCCCCCCGGTATGTGAGCTGGAGCCGCCAGAACCGCAGCCAGCTGGTGCGGATCCCCGCCGTCCACGGGGACAACTGCCGGATGGAGCTGCGCAGCCCCGACCCCGCCTGCAACCCCTACCTGGCCTTTGGCCTGGTGCTGGCTGCCGGCATGGACGGCATCAAGAAGCGGATGGCCCTCTGCCCGCCGGTGAACCAGAACCTTTTTGAGCTGACCCCCGACCAGGCTGCGGCCCAGGGGCTGGAGATGCTCCCCTCTACCCTGGAGGAGGCGGTGGAGACCGCCCGCCAGAGCGAATTTCTGGCCGAATACCTCCCCAAGGGCCTGGCCGACCGGTACTTCACCGAGCAGCTGCGGCGCTGCGCCGAGCTGCGGGACGCCGCCGACCCTGCGGAATTTGAGCGAGCCCGGTATTTCTATGCCATCTGACCCGGGTACCGCTCCCATGAAAGAGAGGAGGGTATCATGGGACGTGCGATGATTGTCAGCGCCGGGGCCAACTCCAACGAATATCTGTCCGCCCGCCTGAACGAGCTGGGCTATGCCCGGCCTGTCATCGTCCCCAGCGGCACCGAAGCCCGGCGCCGGATGCTGGAGGCGGATTTTGAGCTGATCATTGTCAATGCGCCGCTGCCGGATGAATTTGGCCACGAACTGTGTGCGGCCGCCGTGGACCAGACCGACGCGGGTGTGATCCTGCTGGCCAAGGCCGCCGCCTGCGACTCCCTGATGGGCCCCATGAACGCCCAGGGGGTCCTGGTGGTGAGCAAGCCTTTTTCGGGGGCGCTGTTTCTCCAGACCGTCCACATGGCGGCGGCCAGCAACCACCGCCTCCAGCGGCTGCGGGCCGAAAACGACCGCATCCAGGCCAAGCTGGCCCAGGTGCGGCTGGTCAGCCGGGCCAAGTGCCTGCTGATTGAGCACAAGGGGCTCACCGAGGCCGAAGCCCACCGCGCCATCGAGAAAGAGGCCATGGATTCCCGCCGGGACCGGGGAGAAGTTGCCCAGGAGATCATAGATACTCTTGATTCTGATGCCGGTGATAGTGTATAATAAGAACTGTATGATTCTGTAACAAAGGTGCGCGGGGTTTCCCGCACACCTTCTGTGTTGTTTATGGATTTTCCGGCGTGGGCCGGAATCAGATGGAGGAACCGAAATTATGGCGACGAAATACATCTTCGTGACCGGCGGCGTGGTCTCCGGCCTGGGCAAGGGGATCACTGCTGCTTCCCTGGGCCGCCTGCTCAAGTGCCGCGGCCTCAAGGTGGCCAGCCAGAAGCTGGACCCCTATGTGAACGTAGACCCCGGCACCATGAGCCCCCTGCAGCACGGTGAAGTGTTCGTCACCGACGACGGCACCGAGACCGACCTGGACCTGGGCCACTACGAGCGCTTCATCGACGAAAACCTGAACAAGTACTCCAACCTGACCACCGGCAAGGTCTATTGGAATGTGCTGAACAAGGAGCGCCAGGGCGCCTACCTGGGCCAGACGGTGCAGATCATCCCCCACATCACCAACGAGATCAAGAGCTACATCTACAACCTGGCCTCCTCCACTGAGGCCGACGTGGTCATTACCGAGATCGGCGGCACCACCGGCGACATCGAGAGCCAGCCCTTCCTGGAGGCCATCCGCCAGGTGGGCATCGAGCAGGGCCACGAGAACTGCTGCTACATCCACGTGGTTCTGGTGCCCTACATTTCGGGCTCCAACGAGTACAAGTCCAAGCCGGCCCAGCACTCTGTGAAGGAGCTGCAGGGCATGGGCATCTCCCCCGACATCATCATCCTGCGGGCCGACGGCAGCGTGGGCAGCGACATCCGCCGCAAGATCAGCACCTTCTGCAACGTCAAGCCCGAGTGCGTCATTGAGAACCTGACCATGCCCAGCCTGTACCAGTGCCCCCTGATGCTCCATTCCAACGGCCTGGACGACGTGGTGGTGGACAAGCTGAACCTGGACGTGCCCGCCGCCGACCTGACCGAGTGGAAGAACGTGGTGTCCCGGATCGCATCCCGGTCCCGCACCTGCACCATCGCCCTGGTGGGCAAGTACGTCAAGCTGCACGACGCCTACCTGTCGGTGATGGAGAGCCTGTACCACGCCGGCTTTGAGAACGACAGCCAGGTGGAGATCAAGTGGGTGGACAGCGAAGAGCTGCGCACCGACGAGGACTGCGCCGCCGCCTTCTCGGACGTGGACGGCATCATTGTCCCCGGCGGCTTCGGCGACCGGGGCATCGAGGGCATGGTGGCAGCTGCCCGCTACGCCCGTGAGCACGACGTGCCCTACTTCGGCATCTGCCTGGGCATGCAGATCATGGTGATCGAGTTTGCCCGGGGCGTGCTGGGCTATGCCGACGCCAACTCCAGCGAGTTCACCCCCGAGGGCGCCCACAACGTCATCGACCTGATGGCCGACCAGCAGGGCAACATCCCCAAGGGCGGCACCATGCGTCTGGGCAAGTATCCCTGCAAGGTGAAGCCCGGCACCAAGATGGCCGAGTGCTACGGCGAGGACCTGATCTGGGAACGTCACCGCCACCGCTACGAGTTCAACAACGCCTTCCGTGCCGAGATGGAGGCCGCAGGCCTGGTGATCTCGGGCACCAGCCCCGACGGGCATCTGGTGGAGACGGTGGAGCTGCCGGGCCGGCCCTTCCACCTGGGCGCCCAGTTCCACCCCGAGTTCAAGAGCCGTCCCAACCGCGCTCATCCCCTGTTCAAGGCTTTCATTGCCGCCAGCCTGTCCAACCGTTGCAGCGCCGGCCGCAGCAGCATGGACCCCTATATGTCCGCTGACAAGAAGGTCAACCGCTAATCCATAAATCCTTGCAAGCCCTCCGCGCCCTGAACTGGTCCAAATTGTGCGGACAGTACAAAAAAGCCCCAAGTGTAGGATATTAGGATTCAGCAGGAGTGGCGGAGCGTTAGCGGAGCCACTCCTGC
>CAJFNF010000008.1:55328-56808 GCA_904394215.1 uncultured Faecalibacterium sp. | reverse complement strand
GCTATTTTATTGGTTATCAGCTATCTGCTTGCTTCTATGACACCCGGTTTTTCGGCAGAGTTTTTATAAGAATGAGGGCATAGACAAGGATAATGGCAAATTCAATCAAGGTGGAAATCATACGCTTCTCAACGTTTAGGCTTGCTTGATTTGCAAAAGCACTAAGTATATTTATCATGGAATGAGTAACGATACAGGGAAGCAGGCTTCTACCACGGTAAAACAAAATTACAAACAGGAAACCAAACTACAAGTTCCATACCGCTGCCGTTTACTAAATTCACCAAATGTCCAACACCAAATGTAACGCTCGAAATGATAATCGCTGTTTTCACATTGTCCTTAGCAATCGCCTTAAAGAGGAAACCTCGAAAAATCACTTCTTCTATAAATCCAACGCATAGCATTAAAATGATATGACAGACCATTTCCAACCAAGAGTAATTTACCATAATCCCATTCCAAAGATTACTTGTAGCCAAAATAATCAACGGAACGTAGTAGAGGAACTGGCGAGCTGATACAGATGATTTACAAAGCCCATACTTGTCAAGTAACCTGTTTTTCTGCATAAAGGAAAACAAAACTATAGCCTGTACAACACAAAAAACAGCACTTACAGCGTTTTCAATCCCTATTATTTCATTGAGTGGATTGGCTAAGGATTGCAAAACGCAGTAAACTCCAATCCAGACAAGAGCAAATGTTAACTCGTTTTTCTCGTATAGCTTTTTCATTATATGTCCTCCTGTGCGGCTAAAACTGCGCCTTTATATGTTTGCTCCAAATGAGAAGCAATAAGTTCTTCGTCATACTCTAATAAGTTGTTAGCAATAATACTTGCATATCCGTGAGCAAATAAGGCAATCGTTAGAAATACTTTTTTTGTCTGTTCTATGCTCATTTCCATTGCTTCCTGCATAACAGAAAGGATGGGAATAAGTTCCTCTGAGTCGATCATTTCAAGTAGACTGTTCTCGGTGGCAAAGCCCGACTGGAAAAGTAAGCGGAACAGTTTAGGTTCTTCAATCGCAAAACGGATATAATTTAATCCGATTCCAAGCATAATTCCTTCTTGCGGCTCTTTTATGTTCATCAAATATTTAGCTTTTTTCAATTCTTCAATCGTTTCAAAATGATACATAACTGGCTGCGTGGAACAGTTCAGCTTTTTTGCAACTGTCCTAGCGTTGATATTTTCCACACCCGATTCACGAGCAACCTCAAATGCGGCATCAATAATCATATCCTTTGTGACCTTAGCTTTTGGTGGCACTATATTTACCTCCGATTTATTATATTTGTTATACAACGTAAATTATATATTAAATTTCCTTGCTTGTCAATCATTTGCCTGTGCAGTAAAAAGAACCGTTGTCCCGTAAACATTCACACGGTCATAAGCGGCTCTTTTGTGCGGAATAGCAGGTGGTTGTCTATCAAATTTTTGTGTGTTACTTTATGGCACATGAGCATTTGC